>CAYUDF010000134.1:0-7024 GCA_964443465.1 uncultured bacterium | reverse complement strand
ACGGTGAAAAAATCCATATTAAAAACAGTAAGGTCAAACTTGCCGTCGGCAATATACTGGGGTTCGAAGCTTCTCTGGACGACTCCCCCTCCGATAACCTGCCCGGCGGTTGTGTGGTTCTGGGAAACCGAATTGCCCCCGCCACCGCTCACGTTAAATCCGCCGACGGTTACCGGGCCCTGGGCCATGGCATACAGTCCTCCGTCGACACCGATCAACGGTGTCGCCAGCAGGGTGCCTCCCTCGAGGCTGGTGGCGTCCCCCATCGAGTTTACGGTGACGTCGATGGAACTGCCCACACGCATAAAAGGGTGGACCTGGCCGGTGATCATCACGGCGGCTACGTTGTTGACTTTGAGAACGGTTCCGTCAACGGTCACGCCGAATCGCTCCAGCATGCTCTCAATAGATTGCATGGTGAATGTGCTCTTGCGCCCGTCCCCGGTCCCGTTAAGCCCCACAACCAGCCCGTAACCGATGACCATCTCTTTTTTGAGACCGTCAATATGGGCGATATCCTTGATGCGTGAAGTGGCAAAAGATTCAGATATCAATACTCCCCCCACGAGAAGGGAGACAATTATTTGCAATACCAATTTTCGTTGACGACTGAGACCAGACTTCATGTCTTCCTCCGTGATAACTAGAACAACCAGTTGACCAGTTTTGTAAACAATCCCGGCGACGCGGCGTTGCCAACGTCCCCCTTGCCGTCGTAGGTGATCTGCGCGTCGGCGACCTGCGAGGACAGGATCGAATTGTCGATGGTGATGTCGTGGGCCCTGACGATGCCTGTCAACACGATCATCTCAAATTCACCGTTGATACGGACGTCACGCCTGCCTTCGACCCTGTACTGACTGTTGGGAAGAACTTCGACGATACGCGCCGACATCTGGGCGTTCAGTTTTCCCTGTCGCTGGGTGGCGCCGTCGCCCTTATAATCACTTTCATAATCGAGTCCCCACGAGGGAACCAGGTCGAGGATTCCAGTTCCGGCTCCGCCGGATACCCCGCTCGAGAAACCCGTTTCCGTTGACGATGAAGACGTGGCCGAAGCGTTTTCGCGTATAATGATGGTGATGACGTCTCCGACCTGCCACGCCTTGACGTCGCTGAACAACGACATTCCTCTTACCGAATCGTACAGCGGCCGTTGCTGGGCCATGCAAACCGACGCGTTCAGTAGTACCAGTACCAATACGGGCATAATTTTAAAACTACTCATGGATAGCGACTCCTTTGTTCGACACCCGTGCGTACACATATGAGTTGTCTGTCAGTTTCTGGAGTCGGATGCGAGATCCAACCCAACCCGTTTGCAGCGCCCGCGCTTTGGTCGTGATACGAACCGTGGGCCTTTTAATTACCAGATCGATGATCTGGCCGGCGCGAACGACCGGATGCGGTTCAACGGCGGTATTCGTCACAACATCACCCGGACGGATAACGCGTTTTACCCAGTAACCGTTGTTCAGTGCGGTCGCGGCGATCACCTCGGGAACACGATTTGTGTAGGCCCGGTCTTCCCACTCCACATCTGCCGTACGCAGCGTATCCCCGCGCGTCAGGCGCCGTGTGGCGACCGGCACACTCAAAAGCCGTGTAAACCGGCAGGTCACGCTCATGTTTTTAATTTTTTTACCATCTATGAGAACCTGGTATCTCACAACCCGCCCGCCGCTGAACTGATCCGGCAGCGTACATCTTATTTTCAGATCGCCCCACGGCAGCGGCACCGGGCGGTCGGGAAACAGCAATTCAAAAGTCAGTCCGTCGATATCCTCCACACTCGCTCGGATCTCAGATTCGACCATTTGCCGGAGCTCGCGTGACCGGTCGCCACCCGGCCGGAACAGCATGATTTTCTCGCTGCCCGTCAGGTATACTTTCTGTGGCGTGACCCTCGCGATCCTCTTTTGGATTTCTTCCCGGCTAACGGAACGCGACTGTCCCCACGAAGGGCTTGAGAACAGTTTCAGTCCACCCAGGTGTTTGTTTTCGCAGTTTTCCACGACATCACCGACACGAACCGCCGGTCCGTGGATGTTCACTTCGTTCTTCAGGGTCATCCTGACCGGCACTGAAGCCTGCGTAAAAACAGGGACCAGGCAAACGGCGATAACCACGAATTTTTTGCGAAAATCAGTTTTCATAATCGAGTTATCGTTTCAGTTGAATCATTCCCTGGAGCATTTCGTCGGCCGTCTGAATTGATTTCGAGTTCAGTTCGTATGCGCGCTGCGCCGTTATCATCGAAATCATCTCTTCGATCACGTTTACGTTGCTCAGTTCCACAAACCCGCTGACGATCGATCCCAGGCCATCCTCACCCGGACTGCCGGGCTGGGGTGGACCGCTGGCAACCGTCTCCTTGTACATGTTGTGGCCAACCGCCTCGAGACCGGCGGGATTGACAAACCTCACCAGTTCGACCTGGCCCAGACTCTGGGGTGTCGGGTCGGAGGCGATCACCGCGCTCATCATTCCGTCTCCGGCGACGGTCAGCTGCCGGGTTTCGTCGGGAAGTGAGACGCTGGGTTCGAGCAGGTAACCGGACGCCTTGACCATGTTTCCATCGCCATCCAGGTTAAAGCTGCCGTCGCGCGTGTACGCGATCGTACCGTCCGGCAACAGGATCTGGAAAAAGCCGTCGCCGTCGATCATCATGTCCATCGAGCTTTCTGTCTGCCGCGTGTTCCCCTGCGCGAAGACCTTGCGCAATCCCGCCAGCCGCACGCCGTGACCGATTTGGCTCACCAGGGGCAGCTCGCCGTCGGTGTTGTCGGATCCTCCAAACGTGGTCACGCGTTCGTAGAGAAGATCTTCGAATTCCGCCCGGGCTTTCTTGAAACCGGCGGTATTGACGTTGGCCAGGTTGTTGGCTACGTTGTCGATAAGTATCTGCTGAGCCTCCATACCGGAGGAAGCCGTTGAAAGGGCTCTCAACATGGGTTTTCCCCTTTCGTGTCTAACCAGAACCCCGGACTCTGCCGACCTGGTTGATCATGGTGTCCAATATCTGATCGGCCGACTGCACTGATTTTTCAATCGCCTGGTACGTCCTCAGCGCCGTCAGCATCGATACCATTTCCGAGACAGCGTTTACGTTGCTGCCTTCTTTAAATCCCGTTAGTAATTGAATCTCTGTGGTTTCCACGTCCTCCGCCGATTGTCCCTCCGCCGCCTGGAACATGTTGGCGCCCGCGCGAACCAGCCCCGACGGGTCTTCGAATTTCACGACCTTGATTGCGCCCGCCGTTGTTTCGCCTACGCGAACTGATCCGTCGGTTGCAATCGTCGGCACGCCCTCTTCCAGATCGATCGTCAGCGCCCCCGAGCCCCCCTGCAGTACGGATCCGTCGCGTGTCACCATTTTTCCGTTTTCATCCAGCCGGAAGCTGCCCGTGCGCGTATAAAAATCTTCCCCGTCTTTTTGGACAACAAAAAAACCTTCGGTCTCGATCGACACGTCAAATTCATTGCCCGTGGGCAGGTAGTAGCCCTTGCTGAAATCCGTAACCGACGTAACTACCTGCTCGCGCACGCCGGGTTGACCGGGCGTTTCCTCGATCGTCTGCCGGGCGATTTCTCGCTTGAAACCGTCGGTAGCAGCGTTGGCCAGGTTGTTGGCGATCAGGTCGTTGCGGGTCATCTGGCCCAGCAAACCGTTTTTGGCCGATTGAAGGCTTTTTAACATCTCGTGTCCCTCGCGCGGGTCCGCGATTAAAGGTTAACGCCCGGATTTGACGAATCCCAATACGGCAATACATATGCCACCGGCCGGGTGGTCGTTACAGCGACATCAAGTGTTTTAATCAGAGGAGTTTAGTCAGACGGGTCCGTCCGACGGAACCGGCGCGTGCGCCGGGGCTGGCATTTGTTTCCGGGTGGACGGGAACGAAAGTTCCGGCCCTGACTATTTTACATCGACCAGTTCGCGGGAATCTTTAGCACTGTTTTCCAGGGGCAGTTCGACGAAGAACCGGCTGCCCTGGTCGGGTGCGCTTTCGGTCCACACACGGCCTTCGTGGGCTTCCACTATCTGCTTGACGATTGAGAGCCCCAGGCCGGTACCCTTGATCTTGCGACGTTCCGCCGTGGACATGCGTTTGTACGGGTCAAACACGTAGGGCAGTTCGTCTTCGTCGATACCAATACCGTTATCGGAAATCTCCACCAGCACACGGTCGCCCTTGAGCCGGCTGCTGATGGTCACTTCCCCGCCGTCGGGAGTGTACTTGAGGGCGTTGTCGTACAGGTTGCTGAACACCTTGTGCAGCTTGTCGGAATCGGCCACGATTTCTGGTAGCGATTCGTCCAGTTCGACTGTGATCGTGATTTTTTTGTTGGTCGCGATCAGGAACAGTGACTTGGCCACGCTACCGAGGAGCGCGTTGACGTCGACCGCTTTGAGATCCAGGGCGATCTTCGTACCCTCGAATTTGGAGACGGTGAGAAACTCGTCTACCAGCTTGCGCAGGGCGAGCGAGCGGTCTTCGACCGCTTTGAGAAATTCGAACTGGAGTTCGCTCAATTCCCCCGCCTTGTTGTTGAGCAGGAGATCGGTATAACCGGTGATCACTGTTATCGGGGAACGCAGATCGTGGGCGATCATCGAATAAAAACTGGCCTTCATCTGTTCCATTTCGCGTTCCTGGGTGACGTCCCAGAAAACGAGGGCCTTGCCCAGCGGTTCCTCGCTGGTCATGTAGACGGAATTGGCTGTGACCTTGAACGTCCGGGGCCCGGAGCTGGTTTCCAGATCCGCCACCAGCTCGCGCACTACCCCACCACTCAGCTTTTCAAACAGCTCTTCGCTTTCGTTTTCGCTGGTGTTGGATTCCAGCAGCTCGCGCAGCGTCAACTGCCCGACCAGTTCCGTCGGGATGTTGAGGATATTTCTGGCGGCTGCGTTGGCCAGAATGATCTTGTCCTTGTTGTCCAGGATAATAACGGCCTGGGCGAGGTCGTTGAGGATGCTGCCCAGCTGGTCGCGTTGCAGCAGCAACTCGTCTTCCAGCGCTTTGAGCTGTACCAGGTTTCGCACACGAATCACCAGCTCCGCTTCATCGGCTTCTTTGTTGAGCAGGTCGTTGGCGCCGGCCTCCAGGGCCTTTAGTTTCTCATCCTGGATCGTTTCGCTGGTGAACACCACGATCGGGATATGTTTCGTCTGATTGTTGGACTTCAGGAATTTGATCGCGCTCGAACCGGACATGACCGGCATCGACAGGTCAATCAGGATCACGTCGGGCTGAAAATCAAATACTTTCTGGCAGCCCTCACGTCCGTTTTCGGCCGTCTCAACCGTCATACCGTTTTCCCGCAGCGCGCGGCCGGTAAGGCTGCGAACCAGCTTGGAATCGTCGATAATTAACACGCGGGGTTTATGTGCTTTATTCCTCATGGGCCCTCATGCTCTGGAAAAATCGTCTGCGCCTGCTCCTTATTAATTCGGAGAATTGGAGCTGTTGTTAAGCATTATTTTTGCTTTTTCCCCAAAAAGAATCAACCGGTGCGTCAAAGACACACCGGTTGATTTTTAAAGAACCCGAAATAACGATCTGGAGAAATCCGATCAGAACTTGATCATCAGCCCTCCGGCGAGATCCATCACGGTCAATCGTTCTTCGGTGAAAATCACGCCATAGGAAAATTCGCCGAAAGCGGCCAGCGGAAACCCGGGAGCGGACAGCTTCAACCCAACCACCCCTTCTCCACTCATTCTGCCCGTGTTTTCCATCAACTTGAGGGGGTCGTTGGCGTCGTCGATCGAAAGGGATCCCTGCGCCACTGCGACAGCCGCTTCGGTGTTGATCACGTGATATCCGACGCCGCCGCCGAGATACAGCGCAAACGGAGCACCTGTTGGGGCGAAAATGCTCTTTTTAAGCAGCGCCGTCATGCCGACGTCACGATATTCGAACGACGTATTGTACGTGGTACCGCCGATGTCGTAAGCAAAATCGAAGTCTTTGGCAAAATAGGACGCCTGGAGTTCAAAATCCAGCATGGGCATGGATCCGATACCCAGGATCACGGCATAACCGGTTCCGGAACCGAGGTTGCCGCTACCCGGGAAGATGTCGCCACTGTAATCGGTGGTGCCGATCTTGCCGCCAATCGACAGGCCGGTTACGGCCGAGCTTCCAATGGGATAACTTATTAATATTAAAGCTATTATAAAAATTACTCTACGCATGTTGTTACTCCTTTGGCCGGTGGCCGCCCGTCTGCCGGCGTCCACGGTCTGCCTGCTTTCTGCTGACCCGACCCGTCCTGTATTTCTACGAGCAAAATCCGCTCCACGGGGAACAACGAGGGGGGTTTTGCGTACATATAAACAGGAGGAACAAAAATGAAACGGCCCCTGATCGGATTGTTAAGCGCGGCACTGCTGCTCATTATCATATCTTATTCCCCAACAGCAGCTTACAACGATCTTTATAGCAACTCTGAAGCTGTCGTCTCGCTGGTCTGCGAGCTGACGGCCGACTGCGACGGTTCACCCGTGGCGGCCCTGGAAATTGCGGTATCGCAGACGGACGATCGTCTCGATACGATTAAGGCATCTTTGCGAGCCGGGATTGCGGTTGGCAAAACATTTGCGCATACGGCACGCGTAGTGGTGAGTTCACTGGCTCTTGCGGCACATCACGGAGCGATGGCACTCACTACGACGGCATTGGGAGTCTTCTGAATCGATTGGATAGAGGCGGGATAACGGGGCTTTGAAGTCGGGAAGCTCCGGGAATTCCCAGATAACGCGGCACCCACCCCCTGCCCTCACGGGCGGGGGGTTTTTTTATGGCAGCTGGTCGGTGAGAAACTTGAGGTAACCGCCGGAGGCCGCGACCATATCAAGGGCGATCACCTCGGGAACGTCGTAGCTGTGCAGTTCGCTCACGCGTTTCTCGAGGTCCTGGAAACGGTCGCGGCGGGATTTGATCACCATCAGCGCCTCGTCGTCGCGTTGCAGCTTTCCTTCCCACCGGTAGATGCTGCGGCAAGCAGGATTCAC
>CAYUDF010000133.1:0-7083 GCA_964443465.1 uncultured bacterium | reverse complement strand
GCCGCCGAACTGGTACTCGAACTGGCCGGCGGCACCGCCGGCACCGTGGTGGATGCCTTTCCGGGCCCCCGTGAATCGCAACCGGTAAATATCCGGAAATCAAATACAAAACGGATACTGGGTGTATCGCTGGAGACGGAAGAAATCGCCGGACTGCTGGAAAAACTCCATTTTGAAAAAATCGATGTTTCACCGGATGAAGTTACGGTGGGCGTACCGTCGTTTCGCGGCGACGTATTTGAGGAGATGGATCTCATTGAGGAAGTGGCGCGGCTGTATGGATATGACAAAATAGGGAAGGGATGGAGTTTCAGATCCACGACATTCGCCAGAATGGACGATTTCGATCGTTTTTGCGAGTCCATCAGCGACTTCCTGGCCGCCAGGGGGTACACGGAAATATTGACCAGTTCGTTTACCGACGGTTCGGAAACCGAAAATATGGGCTGGGACGATTCGGACGCCAGAAAACGACCGATCGCGATCAGAAATCCCCTCACCTCCAACCAGACCTTCCTGCGGACCACGCCGTTGCCCGGTGTGCTGGAAACGATCCGCAAGAACTTTGGTTACGGATCACGCCATGTCTCCGTTTTCAGTATGGCCCGGGTGTTTGTTCCCAGGGGAGGTGATGCGGGTGAGAGCAGTTCCGCGGGTCTGCCCGACGAGAAACTTCTTCTCGTGCTGGCCACCACACGACCCACGGGCCAGGACTTCTGGAATCAGTTTAAGAAATCTGCTGATTTGTTTGATATTAAAGGAGAACTGGAGACAATTACCGCCGTACAAAACATTGACATCGGTGGGAGCCTCCTCTATGATTTCGACAAAGGCACTGGGCGGTTTCGTTACAAGAATCGCCACGAAACGATTGCCGAAGGTGGTATCGTTCCGGCCCTTCTTGCCTCAAAATACGATCTGGATCAGGCCGTCTGGTATTCAATCGTCGACATGGCCGGGTTGTACAAGCTGAAGGCGGGGAGAAAGAGGTTTAAGGCATTATCGGAATACCCGGTCTCTAAAAGAGATCTGTCGCTCGTTACGCCTGTAGAAGTAACGTTTAACCAGGTAAAAAAATGCCTGGTAAAAAACAGCGGCCCGTTGCTAGAATCGGTACAGGTCTTTGACGTCTACAGGGGTGAGAATCTTCCCGAAAACGCGCTGGCGTTTGGAGTGCGGATGATGTTCCGGTCGGCCGAAAAGACGCTTCGCGACGAGGAAATTGACGAAATACTGGATAAAGTGCTGAAAAAACTGAAGAGTGAGCACGGAGTGGTTTTACGCGATTGAGGCACCCCCGTTCTGCGCTCTGAAACAACTGGGGAATCCATGGATCAAGCTGAAAAGTTCGTCTTCCTGGACAAATTGGAAAAAAAGATATCCAGCGCGGTCGAAAAGGTGGAAGCCCTTCGCGCGGAAAACAGCACGATTCGCGACGAACGGGAAACCCTGAATTTGAAAATCGAAGAACTTAAAAAGACCAATATCGAATTATCAGAAAAAATTAATAATCTCAAAATAAAAGAAGAACAATATCAGAGTTCATTCAATAGGGAGGAAGTCAGGAGAAAAATCGATCACATGTTGGAGAAGTTCGGAGAACTTCAGCTTTAGTGTGCGATCGGGAATCGGACGCCGCTTCGTTTTTATTGCGGCAGTCTGGTCGAACTGGCTCATCAGGTGTTGAATGATATCGATCCGGATTGAAGGTTGATCCCAAATGATGGAAAAAAACGCGACAACGGTTGAAATATTTGGGCGTGAATACAAGATCAGGGGTGTAGCTGACGATCAGTACATCCAGGAAGTTGCGAGATTTGTCGACGAAAAGATGAAAGAAGTTTCCAAAGGATCATCTTTGCCGTCGCCGGACAGACCTGCGATTCTCGCTGCGTTGAATATTGCGGACGAGTTGTTTCAGGAAAGGAGACGCTCGTCCGAGATGCTTTCGGGCATTGAACAAAAAGCGCACAAACTGATCAGTATTCTTGATCAAAATCTTGAATTCGGAGACTAATCAGGAATTAGCTTGCACGCGACATGGAAAATGGTTGCCTGTTACAAAGGTGATCGGTTATAATACTGGAAATTCCCTACCATGTTCGTGATGTTAAGGTAACTTTTGAGCCAACACCTTAGCCAGGGAAGCCCAATTCGAACTGCGATGTCGTGCCGCCTACGGGTGGAGGACAAGACTTTTCGTGCGGGTATCCACGTGAACCTTTGGTTCACCGGTTCCCTTCCACACGGCATAGCGTGGGGAATTTTTATTTAACCCACTTCTGTTCTCTCCGCTTTTCCATTCTCTCCTGACTGAATCGAAAACAAAACCCACTGAGGCAACTCCCGTGTGTTGAGACGGGAACCCGATTTTACCGCAGGGGGATTTACAATGAGTGTCAACTGGATACCGGTAGTAACGGGCATTCTGGCTGCGTTTTTCGGTTTTCTTGTGGGATTTCTGTTCAGCAGACGGGTGATCTCGTCGCGCCTCGCGGAGGCCACAAAGCTGGCCGAAACGATGATGGCGGATGCCCGCAAGACCGCGGAAAACAGCAAAAAAGAAGCGGAGCTTGAAAGCAAAAACTCGTTTCTTCAGATGAAGATGAAATTCGAGGCGGAAACCAAGAACAAGCGGGAATCGATCAAGGAACTGGAAACGTCTCTCGGGGAAAAAGAAAACAACCTCGAACGAAAACTGAATTTCCTGACGCGAAAGGAAGCGACCCTCACAGAAAAAAACCAGGCACTGGACACAAAAGAGAAGGTGCTCGACCAAAAGCTTGTGGAGGCCAACCACCAGATCGCGGAGCAGAACGTGCGGCTCGAACGAATCGCCGGTCTGCGCAAGGAAGATGCAAAACGTTTGCTGATGAAGAATCTCGAGGACGAAGCGCGAATGGACGCGGCCAGGATATCCCGGGAAATTCGCGAAAAAGCGGAGAAGAACGCCGAACGCGATGCACAGAAAGTGCTCGCTCTGGCGATCCAGCGGTACGCGGCGGAACAATCCGTCGAAACAACCGTTTCGGTGGTTGACCTGCCATCCGACGACATGAAGGGGCGGATCATCGGCCGGGAGGGCCGCAATATCAGGGCGTTTGAAATGGCCACGGGAGTGGACGTTATCATCGACGACACACCCGAAGCCGTAATCATTTCCGGGTTCGATCCCGTGCGGCGCGAAATCGCCAGGTTGTCTCTTGAACGGCTTGTGCAGGACGGGCGAATTCACCCCGGGCGTATCGAAGAGATCGTGACGCGCACGTCCGAAGAAATTGAGGACAAGATTCGGGAGACCGGTGAGCAGGCGTGCATGGACATGGGAATCAACAGTATCGACCCCGAGATGGTCAACCTGGTCGGAAAGATGAAATACCGTTCCAGCTACGGGCAGAATTGCCTCAGCCACTCGATGGAGGTTGCCTACCTGGCGTCCATTATGGCGGCGGAACTGAATCTCGATGAACAGGAAGCCAAACGTGCCGGACTTCTGCATGATATCGGAAAAGTCGCGTCGCACGAGATAGAAGGCTCACACACCGAAATTGGCGGCGAGCTGGCCCGCAAGTACGGGGAGAGCGAGGATGTCATCAACGCGATCGTCGGACACCACGGAGATGTTGAAGCCACATCGCTGTATACCACCATCGTCGGCGCCGCCGACGCGGTGAGTGGTGCGCGGCCGGGCGCCCGGCGGGAGTCGCTGGAGTCATACGTCAAACGATTGTCCAAACTGGAAGAGATCGCGGACGGTTTCAAGGGCGTCGAAAAATCTTACGCCATCCAGGCTGGCCGGGAAATTCGTATCATGGTAAGCAACAAGCAGGTCAACGACGATCAGGCCGCTGAACTGGCCTACGATATCTCGCGAAAGCTGGAGAAGGATCTGGACTATCCCGGGCAGATCAAGGTTGTGGTGATTCGTGAGCTACGTGCGATTGAGTTTGCCCGCTGATCGTAAAAAAAGGAAAACGGATTGAAACTGATTTTTGTCGGCGACGTGGTAGGGAAGCCGGGACGACGGGCTGTAACGGCGCTTTTACCGGGACTCCGGAAAAAATATGGAGTGGACGTTGTCATCGCAAACGCGGAAAACTCGGCCGGCGGTTTCGGTGTCACGCGCAAGAGTCTGGATGAGATGTCAGCGGCCGGCGTCGATTTCTTTACGACGGGTAACCACATCTGGGATAAAAAAGAGGGCGTAAGACTTCTGGATGAGCTGGACAACATCGTCCGTCCCGGTAACTACCCCGGCGACAGTCCGGGCGCAGGTATCCGGATGGCGTCTGTTAACGGTATCGGAATCGGGATCGTCAATCTGCAGGGGCGGGTTTTCATGCCGCCTCTGGACTGCCCGTTTCAGTGGATCACGGCCCGGTTGGAAAAATTGAAAAAACACGCGGCCGTAATCGTGGTTGATATACACGCTGAGGCGACCAGTGAGAAAATCGCGATGGGATGGTTTCTGGACGGGCGCGTATCCCTCGTGGTGGGGACGCACACACACGTGCCAACCCGTGACGACCGGATTCTTCCTCAAGGTACGGGGTACGTGACCGACGTCGGAATGACGGGATCCTATGACGGTATCATCGGCGTAAAAAAAGACGCCGTCATAACACGCTTCCTTAACCAGAGACCGACGCGGTTCGAAGTCGCCGGCACGGATCTGCGCTGTGACTACGTTGTCGCCGAGATCGATGATTCAACCGGAAAAACAGTTTCAATTGAGCATCTACAATCGAGGATGGAGGGATAAATGGAGTTACTGGACGGAAAGGCGCTTGCCGCTACGATCAAGGAAGAAGTTGCGGCCAGGGTGGCTGCTCTGGAGGCGGGCGATCGGCCGACCATCGCGCTGGTTCGCGTGGGTGAAGATGCGGCGTCAAAGGTTTACGTAAAAAGCAAGGCGAAAGCGTGCGATTTGTGCGGCATCGAATCGCGGAACATCGTGCTGCCCGCGGATACTCCGGAACGACAGGTTCTCGATCTCCTCCAGGAACTAAACGCGGATCCCGATGTGAACGGCATCCTGCTCCAGTTGCCCGTGCCCTCCCAGATCGATTCCGACAAGGCGATAAACACGATTTCCCCCCGGAAAGACGTCGACGGTTTTCATCCTGAAAATCTCGGCCGGTTGGCCGCCGGTAATCCACGTTTCGTCGCCTGTACTCCATTGGGGATCCGGGAACTGCTCGTACGAAACGGCGTGGATACTTCGGGTAAAAAAGCGGTAGTTATTGGCCGCAGCGTCATTGTCGGCAAACCGATGGCGTTGTTGCTGAGCCTCAAGGCCGATGGCGGTAACGCGACCGTCACGATTTGTCACAGCCGGACAAAAGATATCGGTGCTTTCACGCGGCAGGCGGACATCGTAATAGCAGCCATGGGCAGACCTGATTTTGTGACGGCCGACATGGTTAGCGACGGTGCGGTTGTGGTTGACGTCGGCATCAACCGGGTTGAAGATTCGACAAAGAAAAAAGGGTACAGGCTGGTCGGAGATGTGGACTTTGAGGCCGTTGCCCCGAAGTGCTCATTTATTACACCGGTGCCCGGCGGCGTGGGCCCGATGACCGTGGCGATGTTGATGGCAAACACGTTTCAGGCGTATTCTCTCCAGGCGGCAACATCGGATGCTACCAGCTGACGAACAGCTTTACACCGTTTCAGCGCTCAACAAGCACGTACGGGAGCTGGTTGAAGGCAGCTATCCGGACGTGTCGGTTCTGGGTGAAGTGTCGAACTTCAAACGCCACTCCTCCGGACATCTTTATTTCACATTAAAAGATTCCGACGCGCAGTTACGGGCTGTCTGTTTTCGTGGTGACGCCGGTCGCCTGAAAGCGGATATTGAAAACGGGATGAAGGTCGTCGCGCGGGGGCGGCTCACCGTCTATGAGGGGTACGGCCAGTACCAGATTGTTGCCCGGGACATCAAGGAAGCGGGAGAGGGTGAGCTTGAAAAAGCGTTTCGCGAACTGAAATCAAAACTGGAAGCGGAAGGCCTGTTTGATGCTGACCACAAGAAAGACCTTCCTCCTTATCCCAGCCGCATCGCGGTAATCACATCACCGACGGGCGCCGCCGTCCGGGATGTTCTGTCAACATTCGAACGCCGGTGGCCGGGCGCCAAGGTATTTGTGTTGCCCGTTCATGTACAGGGCCCGCAGGCGTGCCCGGAAATCGTTCGCGCATTGGACAACCTGGCCGACATTGACGGTGGAGTGGACGTGGCGATTGTTGGACGCGGCGGGGGCAGCATCGAGGACCTGTGGGTTTTTAACGAAGAACCTGTGGCGCGCGCGATATGGCGGTGCGAAGTGCCGGTGATCAGCGCTGTTGGCCACGAAATAGATTTTACCATCGCGGACTTCGTTGCCGACGTGCGCGCGGCGACGCCGACAATGGCCGCCGAGATCGCGGTACCCAATCGTGAAAACGTCCAGGCGGGTGTCAACGAGTCTGTCGGCTGGCTCAAAAGATATATCGAAAACCGGCTGCTGCTTGTTTCCAATTCTCTCCGGGAGATGCTGCGCAGCTACGCCCTGGGCCGGGTTCGCAACCGTCTGGAGACGTCGATGCAGTCGCTCGACTATTTTTCCGATCGACTGGACAGGTCAATAAGAAGCAGACTCAAGGACGGAAGTGCAGCCGTCGACAAAATTCAGATCAGGCTGGACGGACTCAATCCGCGCGACATATTGTCCCGGGGATATACGATCTGTTCGGACCTCTCCACCGGCGCCCTGATAAAAAAGACCGACACCGCCGTAAAGGCGGGATCGCTGATCATCACGTTCCAGGACGGCAACGTGAGGTCCGAAGTAAAGGAAAAGATGTAATGACCACAAGCAAAAAGCCGGAAGGTCTGGAGGTCTCAATGGAACGGTTGGAGTCCATTGTTTCCGACCTTGAAGAAGGCGAATTTTCTCTTGAAGAGGCGTTAAACAAATTTGAAGAAGGCCTGAAACTGGGAAAGCAGTGCAGGAAAATTCTGGACCAGGCGGAACTAAGGGTGAAGAAACTTGTAGAAAACGCGGATGGTGAACTGGAGGAACAGGAGTTTGATGAAAAGTC
>CAYUDF010000132.1:0-7097 GCA_964443465.1 uncultured bacterium | reverse complement strand
CAAATCCCGCCTTTTTGACTAATCGATTTCAAACGGGTGGTTACGCTGTTCCGGGGTAACCACCCGTTTTTTGTGCTCATTAATCTGTGACGCGGACTGTGAAAGTGTCTCCCTGGTCGATTTTATAAACAACATCCATTCCATCTATGACACGGCCAAAAATTGTGTAGCGACCGTTGAGGTGTGGTTGCAGAGAGTGCGTGATGAAAAACTGTGATCCACCCGTGTCTTTTCCGTCGTGGGCGATACCAAGGTATCCGATTCCGTATCTGTGTTGCGTGAATTCTGAACGGATGTAATATCCGGCGTCTCCCCAGCCGTCGCCGCGGGGACATCCGCCCTGCACTACAAAGTTGGGCACAACTCTGTGAAAAGTTAACCCGTCATAGAATCCCTCTTCAGACAGATTGATGAAGTTGGCGACCGTCTGGATCGCGTCGTCACCAAACAGTTTCAGCGTGATGTCGCCGTGTCTGCATGAGATCACGGCGTGACGCGTGCCGAGCGGCGCAGACAGGGCCCGCCGGCGCGTGCGGTCGAAGTTTTCTTCATAAAACTGCCGGTCGGTCTTGACCGGTCCCGGATCTATTTCCATCTCCGTCAGAATTTCCAGCGAGGCGGTACGTATCCTCTCGTCGGGGTCCTGTATGACCTCGATCAACAGGTCCGTTGCCGCCTCCGGTTTCCATTCCTCGAAGACCGCCAGGATCGCGAGGTGAACATTTCCATCTTCTCGCCGCGAGGACCCGCGATACAGATTTATCAGGTCGTTTGTTGCGTCCTTGTAGTCCTGTTCACCGATGGCTGCCACCGCGTCAGTCACGACAACCCAGTCACTATCCGACAAGGCGCCAACGAGAAACGGTTTGATGGGATCGTCGTCCAGTTTGGCCAGTCCGCGTATCGCCGCGGCCCGCATCATTGGATCCGGGTTGTTTCTGGCTTCTTCTATCAGAAACTCCGTCGATGAATTGATGCCCGCCGTACCATAACTCTCCAGTGCCGCCGCCCTCACCAGCCGGTTTCCGTCGCTCAGCATTTGTTTGATAAAAACTTCCGACCCGTCACCCAGTATCCTGGCCAGTCCGCGGATCGACGCTATGCGGATTCCGACGCTTTCGGAGAGCAGTTCGTGGATGAGATAGTCTTTGCCTTTTTTATCGCCGATTTCTCCCAGCGCTTCACACGCCGCTTTTCGGGCGTGGATGGACTTGTGTTTCGTCGCGACTTCTCCCAGGGCGTGGACGGCTTCGTCCTTCTGTATTTCTCCCAGCGCCCTGGCGGCGTTGATAACTACCCTCGTGTCGCTATCCTGGAGTGCGTATGATAACGGCTCGATCGCTTTCTCGTATTTTTGTTTGCCCAGTGTTCGGGCCGCATATTGCCGCACGTAGGGATCGGGATCGTCGAGATACGGCAACACCGACTCGCCGATACGCGACATCTCGGACTTTTCCAGCCCGTAGATCGAGCGCCACACGACTCCGGGATTCTGGTCGTGGATTGCGATCAACAGCGCCGGTACGGCTGCGGAATCCTCGGTCCGGGCGAGCGCGGAGGCGGCCCTGCGACGGGTGGAGGATTGGAAGTCGTGGAGCGTCTCCACCAGGAAATCCAGCGCCTCTTTGCCTCCGATTTTGCCCAGCGCTTCGATGCCGTTTACGAGCATATCACCTTCCGCGGTCGAACAGAATTTCACGAGGGCGGGCGCTGCTGCCACGGAATAACTCTGACCCAGGGCGAAAACGGTTTCCTCGACGACAGCGGGGTCCGGGTCCTGGAGCATGGGTAGCAATCTGCCCACGTCTTCCGGATCCTGGATCCGTCCGATCACCTCCACGGCCCTCAGGCGGACCAGCGGATCGGGGGAATTGAGATATTCGAACAACTGGCCTTCGCCTGTGACACGCTGGTCTTCCCATAGAGCCAGGTTTTTCAGTATGTCCTGACCCGCTTCAGTCCTCATCAGCGAGTCGTAGCGGTTCGCCGCCTGGCCGTCTGCGGCCAGACCAAACGCAACGGCCAGAAGAAGCGCCGGCAGGGCAATACACTTTTTCATATATATCCTCTGTTCTGGAGTGAACCCGGATTCGAGGTTATTTCACTGTCGTCATATTGAGTGATGCTTCCATCCCAGCCCGGGTCTGTCAAGTGGTTACACCACGTGTGTTGATAATTGATACGATTGCCCATATAATACGAATCTATGAAACTGCACACATCGGCAGAAGTTGACCCGCGGTTTTCGTTTCCGGGATTTCTCGCGATCTGTACGGCCGCTTTCGTTTTTAGCGGATCGTCAGCGGCGATGTTGTTTCTGCTCGGGTACGTGGGGCTTCTGTTTATACTGGTATTTGGTCGTGCCGCCCTGGGCGGGCACATGGTCCGCATCACACCCGTTGTCGCTCTGATCGTGGTGTTTAATGGCCTGCTGACCCCGGGAGCCGCGCTGTTTACCCCGGCGGGTTTCGATCTGTTTACGTGGGAGGGAATCGAGGCGGGCTTTTTTTATTCGTTCCGGTTTATGGTGTTGTATTTCGCGGTTGTTTTTTTCGTGGGAGTCACGCCGCCGGAACGGTTTGCCAGGCTGCTGTATTCTGCGTTACAGCCCTTCTCGCCGAGATTCGCCGACAGCACTGCGTTTTATGCTTTTAACGTGCTGAGTTTTCTGCCGCTTTTCTCGGACGAAATTAAGCGTATCCGCCTCGCACAGTCGTTTCGCGGCGCGGAATTCAGTGGAGGGCTTATCCGGAGGGTGCTGGCCGTGCGGCTTCTGGTTGTGCCACTCGTTGTTTCCGCGGTCCATCGGTCGGGGCAACTGGCCGCAACTGTCGAACTGCGCGGTTTGCGAAGCCGGCTTGGTGAAGCGCTGCCTTCGGGAAAACCGACACAAAAAGAGTACGTTTTTGCGATGACCACGGCTGTTGTCCTGGTAGCCGCTGTTCTGATTTACAGATAGGGCGCGGGTTGGTTGGCGCCTCCCGTCAGATACATGAAAAACACAAAGATTGTTCTGGAATACGACGGCACCGATTTTCACGGCTGGCAGATACAGCCGGAAGTGCGGACCATCCAGGGTGTGCTGGAAGAAACAACTTCCGCATTGCTCCAGCAGGACATCACCGTCAACGGCTGCTGTCGGACGGATACCGGTGTTCACGCCTTCGGATTTACCGGAAACTTTCTGGCGGACACCCGCATGGAAGCCTCGCAGATTCAGTCGGCACTCAACAGCAAGCTGCCGGAAGATATCGCTCTTAAACAGGTCGATTTTGTGAGCGAGCAGTTTCACGCCAGGTACGACTGCGTCGCGCGGCGATACGTTTACAGGATCACCACGGCGCCTACGGCGGTATTTCGACATTACCTGTCTTACACGAAATACCCGCTGGACGTCTCCTCGATGGAGCGCGCCGCCGGTTTGCTGGTGGGTGAGAACGATTTTAGCAGTTTTGCGCCGGCGGCTCTGGACGGCGATATTCCCACGGTTTGTAACGTCCTGGAAGCCGGATTCCGGGTCGAGGGAGACGTTATCCTGTTTGATATTAAAGCCAACCGATTTCTTCACCACATGGTGCGCAATATTGTTGGAACGTTGATCGACGTTGGCCGTGGACGGATGGAGCCGGAACAGGTAGAGGAGATTTTGTGTAAAAAAGATCGTAGAGCCGCCGGTCCAACGGCGCCGGCGTGTGGCCTGGCCCTGGAAGCGGTGTACTATCCCGTACAGGAATAACTTGGGGGTTTTGAACGATCTTTTTTTGTGGCGGTAAAAGTGTTATAGTCAGCCGATTCTGGCACCGTTGATTTGCCCGGCCGAAGGCCGCGCGTAAAAAAGATTGAAAGGACCAAAATGAAAATCTTTCTGGATACGGCGAATATCGACGAAATCAGGGACGCGGCCTCAATGGGGGTCCTGGACGGTGTAACCACCAATCCTACGTTGATCGCGATGGAAAACAGGGGCGACTACAAGACGGTGATGAAGGAAATCTGCGATATCGTGCAGGGACCGGTCAGCGCCGAAGTGGTCAGCGAAAACAAAGACGAAATGATCAGCCAGGCTCACGATCTGATTAAAATCAGCGAACATATTGTTATAAAGGTGCCGTTGATTCCCGAAGGCATCAAGGCCGTCAAACAGTTGTCCTCAGAAGATATCAAAACCAACGTTACGCTGTGTTTCAGCGCGAATCAGGCGTTTCTCGCGGCAAAAGCGGGGGCGACCTACATCAGCCCGTTCGTCGGACGGCTGGACGACGTGGGAATGGACGGCATGGGTATCATAGCCGACATCATCGAAATCTACGAAAATTACGCGTTTTCCACCCAGGTTCTGGTTGCCAGTATCCGGCACACGCAGCACGTGCTCGACTCGGCGACACTGGGCGCCGACGTGGCGACGATTCCGTACGGTGTGTTGAAAAAGATGTTCAAACACCCACTGACCGACGCGGGCATCATCAGTTTCAATAATGACTGGGAAAAAGTTAAGGCGCTCGGCAAATAAGATGTATGACCTCGAATCCAGCAAGAAGCGGGTCGGGTACCTGCCGTATATATTCGGCGCAATGACGGGCGTGGCGATCGCCCTGGTCGTGGTGGTCGGGCTGCTGTTTTTCCGCGGTGAAAGTAACGGCTCACCCAATAGCGGAAACAACACCGCCGGCACAAACGGTGTGGTTACCGCGAGCACCGGCGGCGGATCGATAGACGATTCGCGACGTAACGCCATCGTAAATGCGACGGAGATGGTGGCGCCCGCTGTGGTAAACGTGACGGTCGTACGAACGGAGACATACCGGTCACCGGGCCATGTCTGGGACGACATGTTCAGACGCAACTGGCCCCGGCGGACGCGCAAGGTCGGCGGTTACGGCTCTGGATTCATCATTGGGACAGACGGATATATTGTTACCAACGCCCACGTGGTCAACGGCGCCGAAGACATATGGGTGACGATGCCCGACGGAGAGGACATGGAGGCCGAGCTGATCGGGGTGGCCACCAACTACGATGTTGCCCTGCTTAAGGTGGACGCAGGTGATCTGCCGTTTGTACGAACGGGGGACTCCGATGACCTGATGGTGGGTGAATGGGTCATCGCTATCGGCAGCCCGTTCGGGCACCTGCTTGCCGACCCGCATCCAACGGTAACGGTTGGAGTGGTAAGCGCGTTTCACCGCGATGTCAAACCGGAAGCGAGCAGCCAGCGAATCCTTCAAGACCTCATACAGACGGACGCGGCGATTAACCCGGGGAACAGCGGCGGACCGCTGCTGAATTCGACGGGCGAAGTGATCGGCGTCAATACTGCGATCTTTTCGCGGGGGGGTGGCAGCGAGGGTATCGGGTTTGCGATTCCGATCAATCGTGTCACCTGGGTCGTCGAAGAAATCCTGGCGTACGGCCGTGTCCGGCCGGTCTACATGGGGATGACGGGAATCGATCTCACTCCGGACATCGCCGCGGGAATGGACCTGGAACTGCGCACGGGAGTGCTGGTACGGGAGATATACGAGGACGGCCCGGCCTGGCGAGCGGGAATCCGTGCTGGTGACGTGATGAAATCTGTGAACGGCATTTCGTTGCGCAACCGCGACCACGTGAACCAGATTGTATTTCCGGCGCGCGTCGGCGACAAACTGTTGATCGCGATCGACCGGAAAGGCGACCAGCAGACAGTTGAACTGGTCCTCGAAGAACGCCCCGACGATATCTAGAAAGCCTCGGTAAAGGGCGTCACCGACGCAGCTTCTCCCTAAGAATATTAGCCCGTCGCGGGTCCTGACGTCAGCCTACCCCGCCGTGCTCGGGGGGCTGCGCGCGGCGGGGGCCCCGTCAGACGCCACCCGCGACAGGCAGCATTCAGAGGTCAGAGGCGTGCGGATACGCGGGGCGAGAGAGTCAAGGCGGACGGTGTTCAGGGGGTAAGCCGGCCCTTGAGCGTCGCGCCATAATGAGAAGCCATAGGGCGCGGCGTCTCACGGAGGCGACCGTCCATGCAGGAATTGCTACGTCTGAGGAGGTCGCAGGGAGCCGTGCCGGTGCGGCCCCTGACACCGGCCGCCCGGAACCACGGAAGCCGTGTCCAGGTCGGTCGTCCTCGAAAAAAAGAGAGAAGAAGGAGAATTATAAAATGATAGAGCGATATACATTGCCGGAGATGGGAGCGATCTGGTCGGAGCAGAACAAGTTTCAGAAGTGGCTCGACTTCGAGATCGTTGTGTGTGAAGCGCTGTCCGAGCTCGGTGAGATACCCGAAGAAGCCGTTACACGCATACGGGACAAAGCTGCGTTCGAGGTTAAAAGAATAAACGAGATCGAGGCCACAACCGACCACGATGTGATCGCCTTTCTGACCAATGTCGCCGAATACATCGGCAACGACTCCCGGTACGTTCATCTCGGGCTGACCAGTTCCGACCTGCTGGACACCACCATGTCAATGCTCCTCAAGGAAGCCGGGGAACTGATCCTCGCGCGCCTGGACGATCTTCGCGCGGCCGTAAAGGTCCGCGCACTCGAACACAAACACACACTGGTGATCGGTCGCTCGCACGGGATACACGCCGAGCCCACCACGTTCGGCCTCAAACTGCTCATGTGGTACGACGAACTCGGCCGCAGGAAACAAGCCTTCCAAAACGCCGTCGAACTGGTGTCCTACGGCAAGGTGTCCGGATCCGTCGGCAACTACGCGCACCTCGACCCCAAGGTCGAGGATCTCGTCATGAAAAAACTGGGGCTCAAACCCGCGCCCGTATCCACCCAGATCGTCCAGCGAGACCGTCACGCCGAGTATATGTCCGCGCTGGCGCTCCTGGCGGCCACCATCGAGAAGATGGCCGTCGAAGTCCGCGGTCTCCAGAGGACCGAAGTTTTCGAAGTCGAGGAGTTTTTCAAGAAGGGCCAGAAAGGCAGCTCTTCCATGCCCCACAAACGCAATCCCATTTTGAGCGAGCGGATGACCGGCATGGCCCGCCTGATGCGCGGTTACGCCATGACGGCGATGGAAAACGTCGCCTTGTGGCACGAACGTGACATCAGCCATTCGTCGGTGGAACGGATCATCTTTCCCGACGCCACCATCACGA
>CAYUDF010000131.1:0-7098 GCA_964443465.1 uncultured bacterium | reverse complement strand
GAGTTATGCGAAAACGGTGTTAAAAATCGGGATAAAAACCGTGTCCAGGGTGTAGAATAACGAACAGTCGGATCGTCAAAAAAGGTCTAATATTCCGGAGGAGCAAAAAGGGTGATATACAAACGTGTCGCTGGCGCTTTCTTGCTGCTGGTGGTTGTTCTTCTGGTTCTGATGCCGGCGGGCGTCCGGGCTCAGAACGGTGCCAGCGTGGAAATCACCCGGATCTCCGACAACTTTTTCAAGATCGAGTGTTCGACCAGTTTCACTTCGAACTGTCTCGCATTTACTGGGCCGGACGGCCTGCTGCTGGTTGACACCGGTGTGCCGGGCACGGCCGAGTTGCTCGTCGATTCGCTGAAGACCCTGGGCGCCGGGCCGGTTCGTTACGTGTTACACACCCACCCGCACAGCGACCACACCGGGGCCAATCCGCTACTCGGCCAACAGGCGACGATTGTTGCCCACGACAGTTTTGACCAGTCCTACAAAACAGGATTTGGTCTGCTCACGGAGTTTCCCGCGCAGGCGTATCCCGACGTCACATTTCTGAAAACCCATTCGCTTGTATTCAACGGCGAAAGTATCGAGATGACCCATTTCCGGTTCGGGCATTCGGAAGGCGACGTCATCGTTTATTTTGAGAAGGCGGGTATCGTGTGTATGGGCGGGCTGCTGGCCTCCGACCAGTTTCCTTACCTGGATCTGAGAAACGGCGGAGATATCAAGGAGTACACGAAAACGCTGTTCAAGATTATCAATATGTTTCCGGAAAAGACGCTGTTTGTCCCCAGCCACGGATCTGTTTACACCATGGCGGAACTGATGAAATACCGCGAGATGGTTCTGGCCACCACGGCGTTTGTGGAGGCGGGGCTGGATGCGGACAAGGATGTTGAAACGATGCAGGCGGAGGATGTGCTGGCGGAGTGGGATGGGTGGGGTGGGGGATTTGTCAGCAAGGATGTGTGGATACGGACGGTGGCCAACAGCCTGACGGGGGATATACCGTCGCAGAAGAAGATTGTTTTTGAACCGTTGTACTACACGGCCCGACAGAAAGACGCGGCCGCAGCGATCGCGCAGTACAACGACCTGAAGAAAAACCACCCGGACGACTACGATTTCGGCGAAGCGAGCCTGAATGCGCTCGGGTACTATTTCCTGGGCAAGGAACGCTACGACGACGCCATCGAGATATTCGCGCTGAACATCGATCTGTTTCCGAAATCCGCCAACCCGTACGACAGCATGGGTGAGGCCTGTATGAAAAAAGGCGACGTGGACCAGGCGATCAAATATTACTCAAAGGCGCTCGAGATCAACCCCCAGATGCCCAGCGCCATCCAGGCCCTCAAACAATTGCAAAGATAGACAGGCCGTCGTGGGTGGCGCCGATGGGGCCCCCCGCCGCGCGCAGCTTGCGAGCACGGTGGGGGCTGCGAAGCGTCCCACCGAGCTATAATATGCTCGCGAATGGGATATCGGGGTCAGGACCCGCGACGGACATAACAAATCTTTAACCGATTCATAAAAAAAGGGCCGGACTTGAAGTCCGGCCCTTCGTGCCTTGAACCCGTCGGGTCTAGTCGGCGGCTTCGATCAACTGGTCGGGAGATACGACCGAGCTGTACTTCTCCTTGAGGCCGAGCAGGCCTTTTTTCTGCTCTTCGTACACCTCGAAGATCCGCTTCGGAATATGCTGATCCTTGCCGTAGGCCTCCGTCTGGAGGTCGATCCGGCCGACGATGTTGTCGATGTACAGCGAGAACTGCATGTTGTACAGATCTTGCGAATATTCCTTGTCGATTTTCGATTTGAACAACCCTTTCAGGTCTTCGTACTTCGGAATCCGGCCGATCGGTGTCTCGATCGCGTCGATTTCCCTGTGAGCGAGCAGCTCGAGCCAGCTCAGCCACACCTTGACGTCGCGTTTCTCGCCGAGCAGCTTCGTGCCTTCCGTACCACCCCTGGCGTCGCTTGTCAGGAAGTAGTTCAGACCGGCCATCACGGGGCGTTTGTCGTCGGCGATTTCCTTGTTGTTGAAGAAATCGAACTGGACCTGCATGTAATCACCCAACGAACCGGGGATAAACGGTGCGTTTGCCCACGGTGCGCGTTTCACGCCGGTGGCGCCAACTTCCGTCGCCGTCGCGGCTGACACGATCGATGCGCCGATGGACACGCCGTGATCCGGGTTTTTTGCAACCCACACCGGCGGCATCGTGTTGGAGTCGCGGCCACTGTAGGTGATCACGCGAGTTTCGACGCCGTCCGGATTCTGGGCTTCTTCCGAATAGTTCTGCAGCGCGCTCGAACGGAGCGTACAGCGGGAGTTCGGGTGGGACAACGGAATGGCTTTGCCTTCCGCGTTTTTCATGCCCTCTTTCCAGTCGCCCTGGAAGTTGAACCCTTCCTTGGGGTGTTCTTCGCCGTTACCGACCCAGTGGGGCTTGTGGTCCTTGTCGATCAGGACGTTGGACCAGATAACTTCTATGCCCTCGTTGCGGAGCAGTTTCATCAGGAGGGGATCACCATCAGAGTTGACGTCTTCGACGATGCCGAAGATACCGTTTTCGGGGTTGATCGACCTGACCGTGCCGTCATTGGCGATCCACATCTGCGCGAGGTCGTCGCCGATGAAATCGGTGCCTACCATCGCCGTTGTGGTTTTGCCGCAACCACTCGGAGCGGCGCCGGCAAAGTAGGTCACGCGTCCACCCGGTCCCTTGAGGCCGGTGATGAACATGTGCTCGGACAGCTGTTTGCCTTTGCCCATGTAGATAGCCTTGTCCACTGCAAAACGGTGGTTACCTTTTTTCATCAGCAGCGTGTTGCCCGCGTAGGTGCAGAAGATGCTGAAGGTGGTCCACCAACTCCGGTCCATGTAGACGCGGGCGTTGGGCAGGTCTTCGAGGCGGTTGGGGCCTTCGCTGTGGACGTTGGTGAAGAAGTGCCCCGCTTTTTCGCAGGCAACGTCGAACTGGTCGAAGATGTTCCGGTACAGCAATTCGGCACTGTGACACACGTACGCCGAACTTGTGATCTCCAGCGCCGGGTTGGCGGCGGGAGCGCCGACGGGTCCGCGGTTGTAGAAACCCACAACCATGGCCATGCCCTTCATGATGCCCGTCATCTTGGACTTGACGTCTTCGAGGGCTTCGCCACGCAATTTTTTCTTGGCCAGCGAGCTGATCTCTTCGCCTTCGTTGGCGATGTAAAACGTGCGGTCGACGATCCGGCCCTGCTCGTCCTTGAGGTCGTAGTGGATCGTGTGATCCTTCATCGCCAGCTTTTTCTCTTCACCCTTCTCGAGGGCCAGGTTGCGGACCCATGCCTGGTCTGCTTCCGAACCGTCATTCACAAACACTAAATCCGGCTGGCACATGGCGATCGCGTTGCCAATTTTCATTCGAACTTCAGGGTTCTTGATCTTCTGAATCTTGGCATAATTGGCGTCGTCCATTTTTTCCTTGAACAGGGCGTCCGCCGCTTCGGCCGACTTGATGCCGCCGATTTCAGACAAGATATCGATACCCTTTTTGAGCTCTAACATGGCTGATATCCTTTGAGGTTTATTATGAAACAATAACAATTACACAAATTTATCCGCTTATTCGCGGACGTTGTGCGCTGAAATATGACATTTCACTATAACGCCCGCGATAGGCAATCTCAACTAAAAATCCAAACTTATGCGTTTCTGGAGGCCGAAATCTCCCCCACGGCCTTGATTGCGCCCTCGATATGTTCCTTGGTGTTGAACGGGCCGATCGACATACGAACCGTGCCGCGCGGCGACGTGCCGTGATGCTCGTGGATCAGCGGCGCGCATTGCAGGCCGGTGCGTGTGACGATGTTGTAGTCGACGTCCAGAAAGGTTCCGACGTCCGAGGCGTCGTAGTTGTCTACATTAAATGACATTGTGGCGACCCGGTTGGTCAGTTTTGTGGTCCCGGAGATCTTTACTCCCTTGATGTCCGAAAGCCCCTCCTGGAGCATGGACAGCAACCCCAGTTCCTGTTTGTGGATGTTTTCGAGGCCTTTTTCCTGTATCCAGTCGACGCCGGCGGAGAGGCCGGACAGACCGGCGATATTCATGGTGCCGGCTTCGAGGCGGTAGGGGTATTCCTCCAGGTGGTAGGGATAGGCGCTCTTGACGCCGGTACCGCCAAATATGGTCCCCCGGATCTCGGCGTCGTCGGCCACGCAGATGCCGCCGGTGCCCGTCGGGCCGAACAGGGCCTTGTGGCCGGTAAACGTCAGAAAGCTGATGTTGTTTTCGGGCATGTCGATGGGCAATACGCCGGCGGTCTGGGCCGAATCAACGGCAAACGGCACGCCCTCGTCCTTACATACCTGGCCGATCGCCTTCAGATCCTGGACCACGCCGGTCACATTGGAGCCGTGGTTGACGATCACCAGCTTGGTGTTCTTCTGGATCGCTTTCCGGATGTCCTCCGGGTCGACATAACCCTCGCTGTCCGGCACCACGTAGGTGGCCTCTGCGCCCTGCTTGACTTTGTGATTGACCGGGCGAATGACGGAGTTGTGCTCGACCATCGTGGTGACCACGTGGTCGCCGGGCTCGACGAGGCCGTTGATGACCAGGTTGAGGCTCATCGTGGCGTTGAGAGTGAACACCATTCGGTCGGGATTTTTGTGGCCGCCATTTTTGATGATACTGGCATTAAAAAGGTCCGACAATTTCTTGCGGGTCCCGGAGACCATTTGTTCGGCGCTGAGCGCCATATCGCAGCCGGTGCGACCCGGATTGATGCCGGATTTGCTGTAAAAAGCCCGGACCATATCGTGCATGGCGTCCGGTTTCGGAAAGCTGGTCGCGGCGTTATCCAGATAGGTGATGTCTCTCATTATTACTCTCCTTCGATTGCCCGTTTTTATGCGGTAGTGCGGCAACTCTTTTATTGCAGGAAGCGGACGCATGTGCGCCCGCTCCGTGCTAATTCGGTAATTAGATCAAGGGAATACATATAGTATCCGACTCATTAGTCCATTAGTCAATGACAGAATTACGCGGGGGGACGGCCTTTTTGGTGTGTTCCCGCGGGGGCGCGAGACCATCTATGAAATGCTTGCGGGAAGCGGGATGTTGTGCGCACAATCCGGAGGATTCCCGAAACCACTGAAGCGCCAGGGAGCGACCAGACCGTTGGAACCCGTAATCTATTCCAGAGAAATCCCGAATCCCCGTGACAGGTTGTGCCTGGTTGTTGCGTTGACCGCTCTGGCGGTGGCGGTCGTGGTGTGTTTTTTGCCGCTGATGGGCTACTTCTTCTCCCAGGATGATTTCATCCTGATGCACCGCGCGTCCCACGAATCCGGCGAGATGATCAAGACCACGTTCGGTCCGTATCCCCACCACTTCCGGCCCCTGACCAAGATATTCTATTTTGCCTCGATGTACCGGATCTTCGGCCTCCATCCGCTGCCATACCACCTGATGTCGCTGCTGATGCACCTGGTGAATGTCTTTCTGGTCTTCCTGCTGTTGCGCAAGCTTCGCCTGTCGGTGCCGGCCGCGTATGTAGCGTCGGGCCTGTTCGCGCTGAACGTCGCTTTTTTCCACGTGATCGGCTGGATTTCCTGCGTCCAGCAACTGGCCGCCACGCTGTTTATGCTTCTGTCGATCTGGTTCGCCATCGTCGCCCTGGAAGACGGGCGAATGAAGAGCCGGATGCTGTCGATGTTCAGCTACCTGCTGGCCATACATTGTCTCGAACAGACATTTTTGACCCCGGTAATGATCGCATTGATGGCGCTACTCGGGCTCAGCGGCCGCTATAAACTCAAACGAATCGCCGGGACGCTGTGGCCGCAGTTTCTGATAATGATTATGTACGCGGCCATGCGGATATGGTGGAAGGGCACGCCTGATGTCGGGATTTCAAAGTTCGAATACGGCAGCAATATCCTGGTCAACCTGGTGATGTACATGGGCGCCCTGTACGAATTCTGGCCCAAGGTGGGCGACCTCATTCCGAGAGTCCGGTACACGATCACCAACTCGTTGTACCTGCTGGTTATTGTGTGCCTGTACAACATCGCGCGCTGGCGACCCATGCAGGTTTTCTGGGGGCTGTGTTTTGTTCTTGCCGCGTTGTTGCCCGCTCTGCCACTCAAGGGGCACACGTTTTATTACCACACATACGCCGCGGGGTTCGGCGCAGTCTTTATCATCGGGATGGCGATCGACGACCTGTTTCGTCTGTTGCGGTTTGTACGGCTTCGGACCGTGTGCCGGCAGTTGATTGTGGCGGGCGTTCTGGTTGCCGTTGTTGCCGGATTTTCGTGGAAAAAAGTGCGCTGGAACGAATGGCGCGTCTTGAACGAAAAAACCTCCCGGTACGGCAGCTTTGTGCTGCGCCGCGCCATCATCGCCGGACGTACCTGGACCGACATTAAAGCAAAAAGAGGCGATCTGACCGGTGTCACACATATTTACATCGGGAGAGGATCTCCAGAAGATGGACTGCGTGTCGCCGAGCCCCGCGACCTGTTCTGGGCCTACGGCAACGGGATTGCATTTAACGTGTTCTTTGATGGCTACGAAGTATCAATCGAAAGAACCCGGCTGATCGAACAGTTCGCCAAACAGCAGACCGAACAAAGCCGTGTATTCTTCTACGACAAAAAGGGTAATCTCTTCACCTACGACGAGGTACTCGGCGAAGAACCGACAACGGACCCCTGATTATTCTTCGATCACTCCCGTTTTTTGACATACTTGTTCATGTGTTTCCGGCCGAACACCCGTTCGGGCCGCTTCGCGGCACCTCGCTCGTTGTAATACTGTAGGTGCTCGGCCTCAAGTTTATTATGCGCTGTGCAAAGCAGTCTTAGATTATTGATATTATGCCCGCCTCCATGTGCGAAAGCCGTCTCATCGTGATGAATTTCGACATCCCACGTCGAATCGCAGCGGCCGCTTTGCGGCACCTCGCACATTATAGTACTGCGGGAGCTCGGTTTTCCATCCGAGCCGGTATAAGTACATCGTCCTTTGTCTCTATTGTAAACGGCATCCCGCTTCGCCGGACTGATATACCTCGATGTTTCACCGGGTTCCTGTGTCTTTGG
>CAYUDF010000130.1:0-7125 GCA_964443465.1 uncultured bacterium | reverse complement strand
CCGTATTCATGCTGGTCAATACCAACGACGCGTTCGGCGGTGTGGACGGCCTGAAGCTCCCGCGCCATGGGGAAAAAGAATATTACGTCCACGCGTGGGACGCCGGTTCGGAACAGAACACCGAGCTGACGTCGGACATCCCGGGACCGTGTTGCGGCAGCCCCGGCGAGGGTACCGACACGCGAGAACGTATCCACCGCCACGGCGGTATCACCGGCGTGGGCGACTTGGACGAGGACACGTGGGGCTGGACCGGACCGGTGGCCCGGCTGACCATCCGCCGCGTTAATCCCACCTACGAAATCACGCTGACCAACCTCACGCCGACCACCGTGCCCGGTGGCAGCCAGGTGTTTTCTCCGCCGGTGCTGGCCACGCACAGCTGGTGGACGGGGATTTTCCGGCCGGGACGGCACGCTTCTGATGAGCTGAGCCTTATCGCCGAGGACGGCGACACAGGGCCGATGGTGGATCTGCTCAACTCGACCCGCGGCGTGACCTCGGTTATTACCGGCGACGGTCCCGTTTTCCCGGGTGGTTCGGCGACGTACACCATCGAAGCGGCGCATATCTTCTCGCGGTTCTCGATGGCGTTCATGCTGGTCAACACCAACGACGCGTTCAGCGGTGTGAGCCGGTTCTGGTTGCCGCTGGGTGGCACAGTCACGTACAACCCGCACGTGTGGGACGCCGGCACCGAACAGAACACCGAGCTTGCTTCCGACATTCCGGGGCCCTGCTGCGGCAGCCCGGGGCGGGGGACGGACGAACACCAGCGCATCGGTTTGCACACCGGAATCCACGGAAACGGCGATCTGGCTGTGGAAGATTATGGCTGGGACGATCCCGCCGTGCATCTGACAATCAAGCGGATAAAATAGCGGACAGGGAAATAGAGAAAAGAAGCCGGGGATTGGTCGAAGAACCAGTCCCCGGCTTTTGTTTGTTAGTCGCGGAGGTAGTGGCAGGTGTAACCGTTGGGGTTATGGACCAGGTAATCCTGGTGATAACCCTCGGCCGCGTAAAAAGGTCCGGCCGGCACGATCTCGGTCACAATGGGGTTGCTCCACTTACCGGACGTGTCGACTTCCTTTTTGACGCGCTCTGCAACCTCACGCTGTG
Source organism: uncultured bacterium (assembly GCA_964443465.1). Taxonomy (GTDB): domain Bacteria; phylum Krumholzibacteriota; class Krumholzibacteriia; order WVZY01; family JAKEHA01; genus CAYUDF01. Next base: position 6,003 of record CAYUDF010000130.1, on the reverse strand, counting down.
TTTCGTCCTGGTAGAAAATAGCCGAACGGTACTGCGTACCGGTATCGTTACCCTGGCGATTCTTCGTGGTCGGATCGTGCATCCGGAAAAAGAACCCCAGAATCTCCTCGTAACTCACTACCGACGGATTAAAAACGATCAGCACCGACTCCGCGTGCCCGGAACGTCCGCTGGTCACGTCTTTGTACTCGGCGTTTTCCACGTGGCCGCCCGCGTAACCCACTTCCGTGTCGATCACGCCGGGAATGTCGCGAAGGAGATCTTCCATGCCCCAGAAGCACCCGCCGGCGAACAGCGCAACTTCTTTAGTCGTGTTGATCATCGATACCTCCGAATTAACCGGTTTGAACAGTGTTTTAAAATTTCCATAGTTTTCTGTTCCAAGGTCGTTGACCGGAACAAACCGCAACGACGCCGAGTTGACACAGTAGCGCAGACCGTCGGGCCCGGGGCCGTCGTTGAAAACGTGTCCCAGGTGCGAATCGGCAATTTTGGAGCGGACCTCTACTCGGCGCATGCCGCCGCCGTCGTCGATATACTCCGTTACGTAGTCCGGTACCAGCGGCCGGGTAAAACTGGGCCAGCCGGAACCGGAATCGTACTTGTCCAGCGAGCTGAACAACGGTTCGCCCGAGATGACGTCGACATAGATCCCGTCTTCGTGGTTATCCCAGTACCGGTTCTGGAACGCGCGCTCGGTGCCGTCTTCACGGGTGACGCTGTACTGGAGCGGATCGAGCATTTGTCGCAATTCGCTGTCCGCCGGGCGTTTGAAGTTCTCCCACGGCCCGCGGGTGTCGATCGTAATTTCCTGGTTCTTATCCTTCGCTTTGCCCGCTTCGCCGGATCCCGCGTAAGCAAAAACAAACACCGTAAACAACATCAGTAAAAAACGTAATCTGGTTTTCATGATTCCTCCTGGAATGTTTGACGTTTTATACCGCGTCCAGATTACGGAAAATTATCGATTTTTGTGACAAACTATGTTTATAATAATAGTATAATTAGATAAGCCTAATAACGCCAGTATATCCCGTAAGTTACTTATTATAAATCAGTAAAGTGATGCTAAGCAGGGGAAATTAAGAAATGCGTGATGAGCTCATCGAAACGTGGCGGACGAATAACCGTATCAACCTGTTTTTAATAGACAAAATCAGCGCAGTAGGGGGGGCAGGATTTCCCGAGATTGCTCAGCGAAACAATTGGATCAACGGGAGGGAGTGGCCAGAGACGAGTACTGTTTGTTGTACCAGGCCATCATTTGAGACGTAGCCTCGTCCAGAGTGGTTTCGGGAGCATGGATTTCGGTGAAGGTGTAGCCCAGCTCGTCCGACAGGAACTCCACAACCAGGCCCCAACTGTAATATTCGCGGGCGCGGGTACTGGTCAGGTCCGTCTGCATCCTGAAGATCCTGGCTGCCAGCGGTTCGTCGGTGTCCCGTTCCAGATGGACCTTGCTCGCGTTGTACTCCGCGTATCCTTCGGTTTTCCACGTCGGCAGTTTCCGGTAAGCCATTACGCCGATCTTTTCCTGCGTGTAATCGTGGATCAATTCATGTGCGATGGACTGCTCCAGGTTGCCGGCGAGGGCGGAGTGTTTGATACCGGCGCGGTTGGTGTGTCGCCGGTCGTTGAGTGTCGTAACGGACACAAATGAATTGTTGAAGATACTGAGGTTGAACCCGGGCACAGACGTGGGTACCAGGGCCAAGCGCGCGAACACGTTGTACAACCCCTGGTTGTTGCACACGAAAACACGCAAGTTGACGGTTTCGTCATAGATCTCCACGGCCTGTACCCGCTCGCGGACACCGCGAAAGATCGACTCCAGTTCCGGATCCGCCGATTCGTCCGTATAGATCGTCAGGTTGCCATCGCGGACCGACTGTTTGAACCAGGGGTGGGGAAACGCCAACACAGAAATCTGCAGCGCGACCAACAGGATAACGATACCCGCGAACCACAGCAGTCCCTTCAGCGTTTTCCGCACGTGCTGGTTCATCGATTCTCCGTTTCGTAGCTCGTCGAAAATCCCTGGTCTTGTATACGGATTCCGGGACTCGTTGTTGCCCTCCGTTTGCCGCCAGTACGGATTCAAAACAAAACTTGCCCAAAGCGGCGAAATCAATCGATACTACCGGTATCGAAAGGCCGAATCATGTCGAAGATCCTGATGCTTCTGTGTCACCCCAATTTGAGCGGTGATTCACCCGTTGGCGAATACGCCGTCTCCGTGTCGACAAATATCATCGTTAAAGCGGTCCGGGACCTGCCGGGCCTGTATATCAACAACCTGTACGAGCAATACGCCGATTACAATGTCGACGTGGACCGCGAGCAGGACCTTCTGCTCGCCCACGACATGGTTGTGCTGCAGACCCCGCTGAGCTGGTTCAGCACGCCGCCGCTGTTCAAGAAGTGGCAGGACGACGTTTATACATACGGATTTGCGTACGGGATGAAATCCAAACCACTCGCGGGAAAGGATTTTCTGTTGTCGATGACCGTTGGAGGCCGGCACGCCGACACCCACGAAGAGGCGGGGAAGATCATTGACACCTACGTGTTGCCGCTGAGAAAAGCCACCGAAATGGCCGGTTTCAACTGGTTGCCACCTCTGTACAGCTTCGGGCTGATCAACTCGCCGGGCATCGATCCGCGTGACGACGTTACGCAACGCGCGGAAGAGCACGGTGCCTGCCTGAGAGAGTTGTTGATACGTCACAAGGAGGGTTCAGAGTGATCAAGCTGTTTCAACGCGCGCAGAAGAATGTCGCACTCCCGCCGGGAACCGTTGTTTACCACGGAGTCCCCAAAATGGACCGCCCGCGTATATCGGTTATCGCGTACGGTCAGGAAAAGATCGAGGAGCGGTATGATATTTCCCTCGACGAAGCCCTCGATTCGCTCGGATCAAACGAGATCACGTGGCTGAATATCGACGGGCTCCACGATACCGATATGCTGATGAAACTCGGAGAACCCGTCTCCGACAATCCCACGCCGGAGCTGCTGCAGGAAATTCACCAGTTGAAACGCGATGTGATCTACCGGCGCAAACGCATCGTGCCGGTACGCGAGGTGATCGACCGGCTCATCCGCAGCGATTAGGCGCTGATCGGCGACGAAGTGCGGTTGTTTCTCCGGGACGTGTATGACCACGTCATTAATGTTATGGACAGCGTCGAGGCGTTCCGGGATATGCTGCCCGGCCTGCAGGATCTTTATATGTCCAGCGTTAGCAACCGTATGAATGAGGTGATGAAGGTTCTGACCATCATCGCTACCATCTTTATCCCGCTCACTTTTATCGCGGGTATCTACGGGATGAATTTCGAGTTCATGCCCGAACTCAAGTGGCGGTGGAGCTACCCCGCCTTCTGGAGCGTGATCCTCGTTCTGGGTCTGGGCATGGCGGCTTTATTCCGGCGCAAGCGCTGGTTATAGCACCAGTCAAGCCTGAAAACCGCGATCACATCAGCGTCTCGATGTGCCGGGCGATCATTGCGGCAGCCGCGTCAAATGACATCAATCCCGTATTGATCACGCAGTCGTATTCCAGAATGTCATCGACGTCTTTATCAAAATGGTCGTCGATATACTTGCGCCGGCCTTTGTCTGTCTCTTTGATCTTTGCCGCCGCATCTTTTTCGCTCAGTTTGTGAACCTCCTGCAGGCGCTGTATTCGCCATTCCAGGGGCGCCACTGTGCGCACGTGAAATCCACCCGGCATTCCTTTTGTGAGCAGGTTTCCGCCGCGTCCCACGATGATAGTTTTGCCCATGCGGGCAAGTGTGATAATTGTTTCGTTTGTTTTTTTGACCAACTCGAATGACGATGGGTGCAGCCCGAGCATTTCACCGATGTAATCAGCGACTTCGTTTGCTGATGATTCCGTCATGTATCGGTCTATATTTTCCGGCAGGTTGTGCTGCTTGCGGACTGCTTCGACCAGTTCCTTGTCAAACATCGTCCAGGGGACTTTGTGTGTATCGGCGCTCAGCAATTCCACCACTTTTCGGCCGACCGTACGGCCGCCGGCTCCAGCCTGCCGGGAAATCGTCAGAAAGGGACGAACCGGCTGTTTTTTGTCGCCGTCTTTTGACCGTCGGGCCGAAATCGCTCCAAGATAACGATTGATAGAGTTTGTCGACTGCATATGTCCTCCCATCCTAATCGTTGCGCTGTAAACATATTTTGCGGTAAAGTTGTGACGTAGTATACCTTACGATCGGGAAAGTCAACAGGAGTATATATGGCGGTGGACAGCCGAAAACCCGATTGGTGGGGAAAATTTCAGGTTTTGACGGACCGGCCCTCGCGCCGCGCCCGTTTGTGGTTCGGCCGGATATCCGGTTCAGTTTGCCGACTAAAGAGGAGACAACACTTTTTATCAGCTCTCCGTTGTGGATCAAGATCAGACTCGGGCAGCCCGCGGTGGAGGTTTTTGACAAGCCGATCTACCAGCCTTCCGACACGTGGTTTGGCCCTTCAACAATCGAGGGCGAACTGTGCTACGCGGGGCGCACCCGGGCGAGGTTGCATATGGAGCAACTGGATCGTGTGTCGCATCGCGTCCATTCCGCAATAAGGATCAAGAATCTGAGTAGCAGCGGGCTCGACCTGGAAAGGTTGAAACTGCCGATGCCGAATCTCTCCCCGTTTGCGGCAAAAGACGGTCGCTTGTGGACCGAAACCATACGACTGGACCGCCGGGAGGACGGCAATTTTGCCGAACTGCGTCTGGACAAAAAGCCGCCCGTTGAAGTCCAGCCGACGGAACTCGTCGGCGGCCCGCGCGACAAGGCCGAGAAGGGCGTCCTGTTGGGAGCGACCGGTATTCTGACCGTCGCGATCGGATTCGCTTCCCAGACGTCCGCGTCAAAATATACCGGGGCCGTTACCGATCCGTTTCCTGTTCGTGTGGTTGACGGCGCGGATGAAGCTTCCACGGATCACCCGGATACCTTGATTTGACCCGACCATAAGATTCCTGTATGTTGAAACAGAGTCCAGGGGGGTAATCATGATCGGGAAAACCGTCTCTCATTACACGGTTCTCGAAAAACTCGGCGAAGGCGGGATGGGCGAGGTATATCTCGCCGAAGACAAGGAACTCAATCGCCGGGTGGCTCTCAAGTTTCTGCCCGAAAAGGTAGCAGCCGATCCCGATGCGCTGGCGCGCTTCAAGCGGGAGGCGCAGGCCGCTGCCGCTCTCAACCACCCCAACATCATTACCATCCACGAAATCGGCCGCCACAACGATCAGAGTTTCATCGCCATGGCGTACGTTGAAGGCAGGCAGTTGACCGAAGATATCGAAAAGGGCATTGGCCTGGACCGGGCCCTGGATATCACCGGCCAGGTCTGCGACGGGCTGGACACGGCCCACCGAGCCGGAATCGTGCACCGGGATATTAAACCGGATAACATACTGATCGACGCAGACGAGCGTGTGAAGATTCTGGATTTCGGGTTAGCGGTGCACAGTATTCCGGGAGCGGCATCCGCCGAAGATTCGACCGCGGGTACTGTTCATTATATGTCGCCCGAGCAAGTGAGGGGCGACGTCGTTGACGCGCGGAGTGACGTGTTTTCTCTGGGCGTCATTTTGTATGAGATGCTGGCCGGCAAACGACCCTTCGAGGGAACACACAGCGAAGCGGTTCGGTACTCGATTCTGAATGAGGAAGCACCAGCGCTGACTTCCTTTAATCCCAGAGTTACAGTTGAGCTGGAGCGTATCGTCAACAAAACTCTGGCCAAAGATCCGGCCGATCGATACGCCTCAGCGGCGCTGTTAGCCGAAGATCTGAAGTCGTTGTCAGCGACAGCAGCGACCGCGGGCGGGATACTCACGAAGCGACTGGCGATTCCCGGAATAATCGTGTTGATGGCCATTGCCGCTTTTATCATTTTCAATCCGTTCAAGGTCAGAATATCGCAGGAACAGGATGCGACCGCCGCGGAGAACACCGTTGCAATCATGTATTTCGAGAA
>CAYUDF010000129.1:0-7133 GCA_964443465.1 uncultured bacterium | reverse complement strand
AGGGGGGTGGCCGCCATGCCGGTGAGGCGATAAAACGTGCCTGTGAACTGGTAAAAAATTGGTCGGTCCGCGGCATCGTGACCGCGCCCATCTCCAAGAAGTCGTTGAATTTAGCGGACTTCCAGTTTATGGGGCACACGGAAATGTTGGCCCGTTACTTGAATGCACCGGATTGCCAGATGGTGATGGTCTGCGGGAATTTACGCGTGGTTCCGTTGACCCGGCACGTCCCCCTGGGTGAGGTGAGCAGTTTTATCACGGATTCGTCCATTCAGACGTGTGTTCGTGTGGTGACAACGGCGCTGACCGGCGATTTCGGCGTCCCTGACCCCAGAATTGCCGTCGCGGGACTGAATCCCCACGCCAGCGACCGCGGCGTCATCGGAAATGAGGAAGAAATTACCATCGTACCCGCCCTGGAAAAACTGTGCGCAGACGGTTTCGACGTGACCGGACCCATTCCGGCCGATGCCCTGTTTCCGGGGGCGTATCGCGACTTCGTGGACCACGCCGGCGAACGCGGCCGGTACGACGCATATATCGCGATGTATCACGACCAGGGCCTGGCGCCGTTCAAGATGATGGCGCAACGCCGGGGCGTGAACGTGACAGTTGGATTGCCCGTGATCCGGTGTTCCGTGGACCACGGGGTGGCCTACGACATCGCGGGCCGGGGGGCGGGGGAAACTGAAAGCCTGTTTGAAGCGTATAAGCTAGCTGAGGAGATGTGCCTGAACCGGTTCGGAAAGACCGGGGGCCAGTAAAATTGAAAAATACCAAAAAAAAATACGACTTTGAAACCGAACGCAGCGTGGTCGGCATTTATCACGTGACCAAAACCTACGGAGACCACGTCGCGCTGGATGACGTGAGTCTTACCGTCGCCAACGGGGAATTTGTATTTCTCGTTGGTCCCAGCGGCGCCGGCAAGAGCACATTGCTGCGTATGATTTATATGGATGAGGCTCCGAACGATGGGCAGGTTGTGGTGGGAAAATATGTCTCAACACGCATGAAACGCCGCCAGATACCGTTCCTTCGGCGCAAGGTCGGCGTGGTCTTCCAGGACTTCAAGCTGCTGGACGACCGCAACATTTTTGAAAACGTTGCCATCGCCATGCGCATCAGCGGCGCTAAAAATTTCGAAATTCAACGCAAGGTTGCCAATGTCCTCGCCCAGGTCGGTTTGTACCACCGGCGCAAGGATCCCCCGAACAAGCTGTCCGGCGGCGAGCAGCAACGCGTCGCTATAGCGCGCGCCGTGGTCAACAGTCCCACCGTACTGCTGGCCGACGAGCCCACCGGCAATCTCGATCCGGAAGTCACCGAAGACATTCTGCGGTTGCTGTTCAAGATCAACAGCGCCGGTACCGCTGTGCTGATGGCGACCCACGACCACGAACTGGTCAGGAATTTCGGTCCGCGCGTGATTCATCTGCGCGACGGCAAACTCCACGAAGACAAAAAGACCGGTCTCGTGGGCAATCTCAACGACAGACTCGACTCGATTCAGCTGGAGCGCGACCGCATGAGCCGCATCGACTCGGAACTGAAGAAATACCGTTAGGCGGATGGATTCATGGTAAGAAAAGCAAAATTCCTCGTAGAGGAAGCCTTCCGCACGCTCAAGCGCCACAAGGGTGTTACTTTTATTTCGGTTGTGATCATGAGCTTGTCCCTGTTGATGCTCGCAGTGTTTCTGCTGGCTACCGACAACCTGCTCAGGGTCATCGGCCACGCGCAACAGGACATGAAAGTGTACGTATATCTCGACGACCGAGTCGGTAACAACGGTATACAGACGCTGCACCATCAACTGCTGTCCATGGAAGAAGTGGACGCGGTTGTTTTTATTTCGCGCGAGGAAGCTATGATGGAGTTTCGTTCGCAACTGAGCGAAGAGGACGCCGACGTTTTGAGCGCCCTGCAGGCAAACCCCCTGCCCAACTCTTTCTGGGTGACACCCAAGCTGGAGAGCCGGGACCCGGCATCACTGGCGTATTTCGCCGGCCAGGTATCCCAACTGGGCGGTATCGAGGAGGTCCGTTACGGCAAAGAATTTGTAGACAAGTTCTCCAAAATCGTTCGGGGTGTCTACTACGTCGACGTTGTTGTCGGGTTTATTGTGATTCTGTCGGCGATTTTTATCATATCAAACGCCGTGCGCCTGACAGTCATCAGCCGAAAGAAAAGCATCGAAATCCTCAAGCTGGTGGGCGCCACCAACCGGTTCATTACGATGCCCTTTATAATAGAGGGCGCGTTCCAGGGCGGAATCGCCGCGGTGTTTTCGCTGCTTCTGCTGTGGGCCATCACCGTTGCCAGCCGGCAGGTCGTGCCGGACATCTCGTTTTTCGACGCGGAAAAGGCAACGTTGTACCTGGGTACCTGCGTCGCCATCGGTTCAATCGGCAGTTTTACCGCACTTCGCCGGTACCTCAAGGTGTAACCATGACAAGACCGGTGTTTTCTTTCAGACTTTTCCGGAGAATCCTGTTCGCGACGATCGTGTGTCTGACCCTGTCGCTGGTTTCAAACGGAGTCTATTCCCAGACGGACGACTCGCTCAACAACCGGATCGGAAACCAGCAGAAGGAACTGGACCGGATCAAGAAGGAAATTGACCAGCACCGGTCGGAATCCAAAAAGCTGGGAAAACAGGAAAAAGCCACACGTTCGAAACTGGCCAACCTGGAAAAAGAAATCGGTCTGTCCCGGCAGTTTCTGAAAGAGATGAAGCAGCAGGAATCACTGATCGGCGAACGTGTAAACGGTCTGCGCACGCAGATACTGCTGGAAGATTCCTCAATGGTGCAGCAGCGCGAGACACTGGCGAGACGCATCCGGCAGCTTTACAAGCGCGAGCCCAACCACCAGTGGGACGTTTTTCTGGGAAGCGCCAACATACAACAGGCTGTCAGGCGGTACAAGTTTTCGCAGATCATCGCGGAGCAGGACGCGGCGCTGATCGCACAGATTCGCGACCGGAAAATGTCGTACGAGACAGAAAGCGCCGAACTGACCGAATCGCTCGCCGAGATCGCCGTCATGAGGCAATCGCGCGAGGAAGAAGCGCGCAAACTGGAAGCAAGCAAGAAAAAGCGGCAGGTCATGCTGGCGCAGATTAACAACGAAAAAGGCGACCACGCCAATGCGATCAAGGGACTGGAAGCGACTCAGAAAGAAATCAAGGACCTGATCGGCAACCTGGAAAAACGCCGGCTCGAACAGGAACGCCTGGGTATCGTACCCGAGGGGGACTTCGCGAAATTAAAGGGCAAAATGATCAAGCCGGTCGACGGAAAAATCGTTCGCGGATTCGGCACCATCAAACATCCGAAATACGGCACCGTCACCTTTAACAACGGCGTGGATATCGGGGCGTCGGCGGGAGATCCGATTCGCGCGGTTGCGCCCGGGCTGGTTGAGTTTGTGGACTGGATCGAAGGGTACGGCAAGTGCGTTATATTAAATCACGGCGGCGGGTACTACACGCTGTACGCGCACGTGGCCAATACATATGTCTCGCAGGATCAATCGGTCGCGTACGGAGCGGTGATCGCCGAAGTCGGTGACTCCGGGGCCCTCAACGGGTTCGAATGTCATTTCGAAATCCGCAAATCAAAACAGGCGCTCGATCCCACCCAGTGGTTCGCCAAGTGACCTCCAGGACCTGATAAAAACCGTCATTTTACAATTTTTACAACTACCAGTGTGAGGTCGTCCGACAGGTCGGCGCCGCCGGTAAACGTGTTCACCGAAGCGACGACGTCGCGCACGATTTCCGCGGCGCTTCCGTGACGCACGTCGAGCACGGCCGCTTCCAGCCTGTGGTCGTCGTAGAAGTCCGGTTCCACTTCGGGTTTGTCGTCGGCTTTGGGATCGAGGGGTTCGCCTGAACCGGGATTTGGTTTTTCCGCCTCTGTCACGCCATCGGAATACAGCACCAGGACGTCACCCTCCTCCAGCGCAATCTCCGCCGACGTGTAGACGTTATCGGGCAATACTCCCAGGGGCATTCCCGCTTCGCGCAGCCACGTGCTGCTTCCGTCGTTCTTGACTAGCAGTGGCGGGTTGTGGCCGGCGCACGCGTACCCCAGCTTTTTACCGGGCCGGTCGAGAACACCGTAGAAAAACGTGACAAACTGACCGGGCTCCACCTGTTCGATGAGCAGGCGATTGAGGTGGGTGAGGATCTCGTCCTCATTCTCGATCAGCCGGGCTTCCGATTTGAGGGCAGACAGCACGTTGGACATCAACAGCGCGGCCGGTACACTTTTTCCCGCCACGTCACCGATGGTGAGTCCCAGCTTGCCGTCGGAAACGGGCAGAAAATAGAACAGGTCCCCACCGACTTCGCGGCTGGGGATCGAAAGACCGGCGACGTCCAGGCCGGGCAATATCGGCGGCGATTGCGGAAGCATTCGCTGCTGGATATCCCTGGCCAGGTCGAGGTCGGCTTCCAGCAGCTCTTTTTCCAGCAACAGCTCCTGGTTTTCCTCGATGTTTTCCGCCATCGTGTTGAACGACGCCGACAACATACCGAACTCGTCCCTCCCCTGAACGGGAATGCGGTGGGCCAGTTCCCCTTCACCGAATTTTCGGGTGGCTTCCGCCAGCCCCTTGATGTCGTCCAGGATTCCCTTGATGATGCTGCGGCCGGTGCGGGCGGCGGAATACTCGGCGATCAGAAACAACAGCAGGATGGTGGCAAAAATCGCCAGGGCGACGGCGTTTGACGAAAAAACCAGCATGTTGGAGACGAGACCCCGGACCAGCCGGTTGGGCGAAATCTCCAGATTCAAGCTGGCGGCGCCGCTGATATTGTCCGAAATCGACAGGTTCCAATCGGAAATCGGTATGAAAGCTCGCGCGAGAAAATGGTTGCCGTGCCAGAAACCGGAACCCGGCGGTGTCTCGACCGCTGACGCCTTCACGGTAAATGACGAATCGGCCCAAACGGAATCGGAGTTCACGGTCAGGGTGCTTCTGCTGATGAACATATCCGGTGACGCCCGGAACCGGATGTTGGCCTGTATGAGACGGGCGATATGGGTCATGTAGGCGGTGTCGATGGCCAGGTATATTTCAGCGACGGTTGCTTCGTTGCCGTCGCGGATTGATCTGGCCGAAACGAGGTACATCACCGTGTCGGCGACCGTCAGACCGCGGACCGAATCCACCGCCCCGGCATCGAATATCGTACCGGTGACAAATTGCGGGGGAATACCGGGCGTGCTCACCATGTGAAAAACCGAGTCCACCGTCGCTTCCCGCACCCCGGCCGAGTCGGGATCCCCGTACGACAGGCCTACCTGTTTTAGAATATAATAAGAGTCTGTTCCTCCCAGCGCCGTCCAATGCTCAGCCTCTTCAAACTGTTGAAGCACCGTTTCGTTATCCATCGACCGGGGCCAGGCCCGCGTGGATTCCAGTATCGCGGCGGCCGCGCGCTGATTTTGATTCAGCAGTTCGCCAAATGCTTCCTGGGCCAGCCGCATCTTGTGCAGACCGAGACCGAAATAAATGCCGAGCACCATCATTGCGAAACCGAGAAAACCCGGTATGACGCGATAGAGGAGCATCGTCACGGTAAAACGGCGCTTGAGGCTCAGGCCGCGAAGCCTGATCGGAAACACCAGAAATTGGAGTGCCGTCAACAGCAGTTGCAACCGCAATATCACCAGCGCGACGTGCACAACCGTGTCCCACGCGGTGGCCAGCCGCATGGTATTGGCCGCGGACGCCGGCAGATCGCCCGACAGGATGGGTTTAAAGTCCGAGTCGGAAAAATTGATATTACCGACGGCGGCGGTGTCGTTTACCACGGTGGAAACGTCGGCCGTCGCCGCGAAAAACAGCAGTACGGAGAATATAAATCCGAGGAATCGCCGCCAGCCGTACACGTGCCCCGTCCATTTCACCCGGATCAGCACGACAAACACCAGAAGCGAGCCAACAACGGGCACGTCGGGGAGCAGCGCGATAAAAATGATGGCGATAGCCAGCACAACACCACGCCAGGACCGTTGCAGCTGTGGTTTTGCGATTCTCAGCCACATGGCCAGCGCCCCGAGGAGCAGCGCTGCCCGGACAAACTGGATCAACCAGGCGAGCCATGCCGCCGTCCCGATTCGGTCCGCGAATACACCGGCCGACAACCAGGTTTCGACGGACGCGTTCAGCACGAATACGCCGGTCTGCAGCAGCATCGCGAGGGCGACGAGCAGCAACGGGCGGCCGTACGGTGGTTCGGCGGGGCGGGTGGATCGCCAGATGAACACAGCGGCGGCAATCGCTATAATTGCTTGTATAAAAATAAGAAAGCTCAGTTCGAGTTCCTCCAGCGGAATGCCGCAGTATAGCAGATTGTTGCGCCTTCGCGAAAAAAAATGAGCGGTCCGATAATGATCAGCGTGTTTGTGCCCGTCTCGTGTATAATCGGCAAACGGTGACACCCAGAAAAGAAAATATGATTCGTCCCATACCCGCACTGGACCTCGGCAACAAACGCGTCGGGGTCTTTCTGACCGGGTTAAAGCGCGACACACTGCCGTCGCTGATGTTTACCGGGCCCGAGGGATCGGGCAAGGAGTACACCGCGCTGGAGTTTGCCCGAAAGCTGTGCTGCGGAGAACCGACGTCGTGCGAGTCGGCGTCCGGCGGGTGCGAACTGTGCGCCAGAGCGTCCGTTCTGGAACACCCCGGTATTTACCTGGTGTATCCCACGCCGACACAGGGGTCGGGTGAGGCGGATGACGGCGACGTGACGGATATCGCCAAAGTGCTCGATGAAAAGCGGCACGATATTTTTTCCCGGTACCAGTTTTCAAAAAAGGCGTCCATCCGGATCGCGCGGTCCCGGGCCGTGATCCAGCGCGCCAACACCAAACCGTTCGGGTCTCCGTACAACGTATTTATCTTCACCGACGCCCACGCGATGCGTGAAGAAGCGCAGAACGCGTTGCTCAAGGTGGTGGAAGAACCACCGCCACATTGTGTGCTGATTTTCATCACACACAACCAGGAGAGCATTCTTTACACGATTCGTTCGCGGTGCCAGGTGGTGCGTTTCACGCCGCTCAAGGCGGATGCCGTCGAACGGATCCTGACCGGCTACTACGGTATCGATA
>CAYUDF010000128.1:0-7141 GCA_964443465.1 uncultured bacterium | reverse complement strand
CGGTGCATCATCACATAAAGATTTGAAGATGAAATCGAAAGGATGTTGCAGACTTCAGCGCCGTCCATGCCGTCGATCTCGCGCAGAGTAAACGCGCGCCTGTGTGTCTCCGGAAGGTTCGAGAGACATTGTTGAAACGTTCCCCAGAATTCTTCGTTATGCACCAGCTGTTCGGGGGAGTCCTTCCAGTCCTTCAGGTTCTGTTTCCAGTGCCCCGCCTTGTCGAAAAACTCCCGTTCGTCCGATTCGTCCCACATGGAAAGATCGGCCTCCGTGATTTCCTTGACGTTTTTTCTGAAATTGTCGATTACTTTGCGTTTCAGGATCCCGATGAGCCACGTTCTCATCGAAGATTTACCCTGGAAACCGTCGATCGCTTTAAGTGCGGAAAAAAAAGTCTCCTGGACCAGGTCCTCGGCCAGGTGCGGATCCTTGACGCGCAAAAGGGCAAATCGAAACAGCGCGTCGCCGTGCTGGTCGACCCAGTCGGACGGATCCCGGTTCACACCGGGTGTCGGGTCGGCGGGATGGGTGGAAGCTTCCTGCATGGTCTGATCTTACCATTATGTCGTTGATGTGTCCAATTGGTGGGGGGGATGCCGGGCCCGGCCGCGGGATCAGGGTCGGATCCGCAGCAGGACAAAATGAAAATTCGGGTCCGGGTTGTGGGTGTATGTATTTGTGGCAATTGCAGTTAATATCGGGGGGATATCACCGGCGTTGATCACATCCCACACAACCCACTCAATTCCCCGGCGGTACAGGTCTTCGACGTCTGAATCGGACGGTTCGAACGGCAGCACCACAATGGTTCTATCTCCCAGCGGCATCCCCAGCACACCACCCAGTAATGTGGCATACCCGTCCCACGGTCCACGCGCCACGGCGTCGGCGGCCAGAAACTCCCGAAAACCTTCCTTTTCGGCCATCTCCGGAAACCGGTAATCCACCGTCCTGTTAAACTGTGCGCTGCGTCCGGCGGTTTCGCTGGTTCGACCCTCCGCCCACTCCAGTTGCAGTGTGCGGCCCGTCTCCCACACGGCAATCGCGCAGATACCGGTCACAAACAGTATCGACACCAGGTACCACGGACTGCGACGCCATCCGTAAACCGCCCGTGACATCACCACGGCCAGGCAGGGCAGTCCCAGTGCGTGGAGCCACACCGTAAACCGGGACCACCACGCGGCGGGCTGAACGGCGAGCAAACAAAGGACCAGGATGGTGAGAAAAACGAATTCTCCGTTCCCGCTCCCGCCCCTCCGGCGTAACCACTGGATCCACATCAGCAGAAAAGCGGGCACACAACCGGCCAGCCAGATATAACCCAGGCCCCCCACCGGACCGCAACCGTGTATCGGCGCGTCCGGTTGTGTCCACGATACAAACATCCTCAAAGGCCCGGGGTGTTTCTCCAGCCAATCCGGCATGTTTGCATCGTTAAAAATATTGTGGTCCCAGCCTTCGAGTACCACCTTCTCACCGATTTTCAGCTGGATCGGGAAAATGGGATTTCCCGTGTGCGCCGTGTTCCTGATGTACCAGTAGCCGCCCACGACCAGAATCGCCGGGATCACCAGCGTGATCCGTAACAACCACGGTTTCCACCGGCCGAAGCCGTGAACCCGGGCCACAGCGGCCAAAATCACCACCAGGATAACCGCGGCAAACGGAAGCCCCGTACCCTTCGCCCCGAGGGCAAGCCCGATCAACAGGCCGAGCAGCACCGCGTTCCAGGCCCGCGACCGTCCGCCGTCGAATACAAAAACGAGCGCCGCGGCGATCGCGCCCATTACCGCCGCCGCAAAACCGGGGTCGATATAACAGCTGACACTCTGGCTCACAAACACCGGCGCACCGGCGATCAAAGCGCCGGCCACCCACGGCCACACACCACGGGCGCCGAGACGTTTTGCAATCACAGCCAGGGCGAAAAAGGCCAGAGGCCAATACCACAGGTTGCACGCGTTGACCAGCCGGCTGGTGCCCAGCAGGTGGTGGGCAAAAAACGTGTTCAGTTCAACCGCCATGGGGAAGTTGACGAAGGGAACGTTGGGCATGAAATCAACGAAACACACGCGTCCCGTCGTCGCCCACTCGTGAATCGCCGGCAAGTGATAATACAGGCCATCCCAGTCGTACGGCGGTCTCAACCAGGCGAGCATCCACAATTCAGCCCACACCCACGCACCCCATACCACCACCGCGGCGCCAAAAAGTCCCGTCAGTAAACGAATCATACGTTCGGCCAGACCGGGTGGGGTTTTGCATTGTTCCCCGGGTGTACCGGCCGGTTCAAAAAAACGTGTCGCAAAAACAAGAGCCGACGCCAGCGATACGACAGCAATGGCCACGGCAAGTCCCCGGCCGAATTCAAACCGCAAAACCCCGGCGGCAATCGTCAAGGCCTGAACAAGTGCCAGATAACAAGACACCCCGGCGAGCGCTGCGAGCACGCCGGGGCGCAACCGGGAAGATTCCGGTCGAGTGTCTGAATCGTTATTCCGGTTTACCATTCCTTAAAGATCGACGCCGAAATACCGTACATGTCCCACATTTCGTTGGTGGCCCATTCGGCGCGAACGTTCAGTCCCATCTTTGGATTGAAATATTCTGAATATGTCCCCCTGACCAGAAACTCTTCGTACCCGACCAGGAAGTCGGTCACACCCACTTGTGTATAGTTGATGTCACCGTATTGCAGGGTAGCACCGATGTAGCGCTGCTGCCAGTTGAACCACGTGGCCCCCAGACCACCCGACATCGTCACCGTCGACCCGGGTTGCCCCATATCGTAGTTGAAATACGCGCCGTATATCCAGTGGCTGCCCTGGTACCACGTCAGCGACCCACCGATCCGGTCGTAATAGTTTTCTCCCTTGCTCTGATCGTGGACCCACGTCAGAGACGCAAGGAGATTACCCTCGGCGAGTAGTCCTTTTCCTATCGTGGCCGAGACGAGGTACTCGGGAAATATGAACTCGCTGCTACCGGTAGCGGCGCCCACTGCAAAACTCCAGGACCTGTCCAGGTAAGTCGTAAACATCGCCCCGACACCCAGGCCGCTGTCACCCCACCGTTCTGCGCGCCCCGCGTCGAAACGCAGTTGATAGGACCATTCTTTGGAAAGAATGAACGTGACGAACTGGTCGTTGCCGTCTCCAACTTCGTTGGTAAAATGGGTGAACCCAAGCCCCGCTTCGAGATATTTTACGAGTGGTGGCCCCTCATCTTCCTGTGCCGCGGCGTTAACCGTCATTGCCGTCAGAAAAATCAGTGTGTATATCCCTATGAGGTGTCTATTTTTCAAAAAAACCATTTCCTCTCGGCGCGGGTTCTTCATACAACTTGTTCTTCCAGCTCGCCCCCCACGAATAAAACGCTATGAATATCATCACGTTGAGGGGTAATCCGAAAATGAAGAACAACAGCGGCAGCATCAACAGCGACGAATGGTAGAGGACAAATGCGTGCGCCGCGAACTGCAACGGGATCATGATTATAAAATGGGTCATTATCAGAAGCGTAAGACCGAGCTTCTTGATAAAAGTGAAGTCAAATATATAGTACGTAAATGCCAGTACAACCGGCACCACCGCTATCAACGCCAGTCCGGCGATCAGCAGGCCGTGTACGTACCCGCTCGCGCCGTATGGAAACGATAGCGGAATAAACGTAAAGAACAGCTGGGCGCATGCGTGAAAGAATACAACGACGCGCAGAAAATAAATCAGCGGCAGGTGGCGCCTGGGCAGGAAAAATGTCGCCACAAAAACGATAAAAGTGATTACCGCGCCGACCAGAAGGTCGACGTAATCAGGCACCGGTGACCGGAAATGCAGGTAGGGCGTTGAAAAACTGAACACGTCCCCGAACCTGTAGTGCACCATGGTGACGTAAGACTGCATACCCAGTACTTCGCTCCAGAATGACAGTAGTTCCGCCCACAGGAGACTCACCCATTTCATCGTAAACAGGTATCCCAGGAACAGCCCGATTGACATCCCCGCGGCCGTCAACAGCTTGTCACCTCCCCACCGGGACGTAAGCAGTGCGCGGTGGTTGAGGATGTATCCCCCTTTGTGTCCCCGACGCTTCAGATCCTCGATATCGTCGGCAAACACGCTCCGGTGGATCTTAGTGTTTTCTGGTTTTCTCATTACTGCTCTTTTCGGGATTAACTGCTTCCGGCGACGCGACGTACCCTTCCACATGAGCCCAGATGGTGCCGTATGCCGTAACCCCCGGTTCAATGAATAATCTCTCGGCGCTTACGGTTGTCGGCTCGGTTTCCGACCCGATCCTGGTGCCCTTGCGAATAAAGACGGTTCCTTCTGCCAGAACCGGCCCGCCGATTGTGCACTCCGGCCCGACATATATATCTTGTTCGCTGACCAGGCTCCCCTCGATCTCGACGCCTTTTTCGAGCTGCGTCTCGTGGTGACTTTTTACGCTGGCCATCACGCGAACACCCGGTCCGAGGCGAAGCCGGCCCGTTGCCACGATATCGTTTTCTATGATTTTTCCCGCGGGGACTTCCATGTCGCCAAATACCAGCCACCTGCCGGCGGCAACATCGATGCGGTTACTGAAATCCCTGGGCTTGAGCACGGCCTGTTCGCGATATACCGCTCCCCCGG
Source organism: uncultured bacterium (assembly GCA_964443465.1). Taxonomy (GTDB): domain Bacteria; phylum Krumholzibacteriota; class Krumholzibacteriia; order WVZY01; family JAKEHA01; genus CAYUDF01. The sequence continues at coordinate 2,501 of CAYUDF010000128.1, read as the reverse complement.
CGACCTCGCCGGCTTCGGCGGAGTGACAAAACTCGATTCGCGGGGCGTAAAGCCTCTCGAAACGGCAGCCGCGTTCGATGCGTATAAACTCATCGGCCGACACACGCCCCCACAAAACGGAGCCCGTTTGCACGTACACGGCGCGGACGGCGTGCAGCCACCGCAATAGCGTGCTGTCCCTGCCCACGTGTATCTCATTTTCCGACAGTACGGCGCGTAACACATCCTTTTCGCCGCCCTCAACCGAACCTTCGGCGTAGATCTCTTTCGAGAAAAGCGTGCTGTCCGGAAGTTTCACGTCGGAGCAGGACAGAACCAGGGGCGCCATGGAATCCCGCCGCTGTTCGTCTTTTGTCAGAGTCGGAACCTGACCATCGCCGATAATCATATAGGGCGTACCGTCATCAAGCTTGCCCCGCTGCGTTGTCCGGGACTGTTTGCACTCGGCAATTTTTTCGCCCAGCTTGCCCATAATAAAACCGCGGAACCGGTTGGCAAAAAACCGGACGTCCACTTCCGACTTGCGGACAACTTTCAGCGGCTCTGCGTCTTTTTTTCGCCGCCACTCGGTGAACGCGGGCACAAACGGCACCACGGCCAACGCGAAAACCAGCGCAAAAAACAGTACCATTGCCATGAAGAGACTCATTGCTGGCTCCTATCCCGGTCGCTGTCGGTTTTCCCGCCGGAAGAACCGTTTTTATGGCCATTCGAATAACCGTTTTTATGGCCGTTAAATGTGTTGGTCCGTTCGGTCTTGTCCCACTTGACCTCGCCGTTTTTCCCGTTTCCGTTGATGGCGATGTGCGAAAATGTCGCCCGGCTCACGGAAAACAGGCTTACCAGGAATCCCAGAAACACAAAGGGGAGCAACCGGATTCTCTCCCGGGAGCCGTCGATCTGTGCGGCCGCCGTGATCTCGTAGAACACCGCGAAATTGCCAAGGGTGCTGTACGACGTCACCAGCAGGATCAGCATGAGGCTTGCCTTTGGCTCGCCCAGGTACCACAATCCGGTCCCAAGCAGCCAGCCGAACACCAGTATCGGCGACATCATGTACACGCCGAGCAACAGGAATCCGTCCACCTTTTCGATCCAGCGTGTGCGGTGGTTTCGGAGCAGCGCGACGCTGTACTTGGCCGTCGCCTGGTTGTGCCCCTTGGCCCAGCGCATGATCTGTTTGAGCCGCGACGCCCACGTCTCCGGCACCTGCTCATAACACTCGGAACGATTCTGGTAAACTGTCTTCCAGCCACCGAGCAGGAGCCGGTACGTGGCGTCCGTATCCTCGGCCAGCGAGTCCTCCTGCCAGCCCCCAACACTGAGCAGCGCGCCCTTGCGTACGCCACCCACGGTGCCCCCGTACTGGGGAACCATTTTCATATTCATCCTGGCCTGCTGATCCACCTGGTAACCGCCCGACCTCTCGAGGTCGAGCAACCGTGTCAGCAGGTTACATTCGACGTTGTAGGGCACCACGCGTCCCATCGCGGCTCCAACTTCCGGATCGAAGAACGGCGCGACCAACTGTTTGATCAGACCGGTTCCCGGCACATAATCGGCGTCAAATACCAGGACGATATCGGTCTCCACTCTCTCCAGTGCGTCGTTGAGCGCGGCGGCTTTGCCCGCCGTTCCCTTTTTGCGGTGAAACGGTTTGATCAGGTCGGGATCCTCTTTGGCGATCCGGTCGACGATTTCCCCCGTTTTATCTTTGGAGCGGTCGTTGATCGGAATAATGGTGAGTTTTTCTTTTTCGTAATCCACTTCCCGGAGCGCTTCCAGGATCTCTTCGATCACAACTTCCTCGTTATGAGCCGGAACCAGAACAGTAACGTCCGGCCAGCGAGCCGAGTCGATGTCAAGGTACGGCTGTCTCTGGCGCCCGAAAAGGCGGTTGAGCGTAAACGTGTAGTGCCGGATGACGTACACGCAAACCAGCGCGATGACGATGCAGAACAACCACAGCATCACGGTGACCAGCCAGTGCCTGCCGCCCGCTCCGGCGGAGCCGCGGCCAATTCCCTTGGCGGCCGCCGCCGTGGCCGCCGTCTGAGGTTTGGACTTGTCGGCATAAATTTTTACGTGTTGAAACGCCGCGATGCCATATTTCACCGCGAGGTGCGGTTCGGCATAGGTTGCGACGGGATACACACCGGTGCTGTCACGCAGCGCGTCTTCCGCGGCATACTTGACGGACGAAAACACGTGGTCTCCATCGAGGAACGCGTCTATCTGGCCCTCGCGGAAAATAAACCGCATGGTGTACCACTCGCCCCGGTTGATCCGCGAACCGGTCGCAAACGGCTGGTGGATGTATTCCACGGCACGCGCCATGTGCCTGATGTCGGCCCTGCTTTCGTCGGCAAATATCACCATGCCGCTCTCGGAGTGAACCACGCCGTCGTCGCGAGTGAGCAGTTGTGCTTCGACGTTCTTATCCTCGATACTCTCGACCAGCTTGACCTTTGCCTCCAGCACGGCGTTGTCACCGTGTATAA
>CAYUDF010000127.1:0-7166 GCA_964443465.1 uncultured bacterium | reverse complement strand
CCCGAGGAACTGAAGGGTACGAAACTGTATATCCCGGGTACGCTGGGTTTTGAGAAACAACTCCAGAAACATCTCGATTTTTTCACTTCACGAAGATCACGCGGTAAAAAGTAGATCCGAAATTTTCCGCTCAAGTGGGTATTGAATCGGCCGATACACATCTTGGGACCGGTTTTACTCCCAAAAACAAGGGGGGAGGAGTTACCTATGAGCTCATTTGTGCCCGATACAAACCAGGAAAAAGTTGTGATTCTGGTCGCGGAAGACGATCCCGACATTCAGAAAATCACACAACTCAATCTGGTCCAGGAGGGGTTTGAAGTTGTCCAGGCGTTCAACGGGCTTGAATGTCTGGAAAAAATGAAAACCTCGAACCCGGATATCATTCTGCTCGACCTGATGATGCCCGAAATGAGTGGTTTCGAAACGTGCAAGCGCCTCAAAAGCGTCGACTCTACGCGCGAGGTGCCGGTGATTGTTGTTTCGGCGCTGGAGGACCTCAACGACAAATTGAAGTGTTTTTCGTTCAAAGCGGACGACTACGTGGTGAAGCCGTATGGGTTCAAGGATCTCCTTGCGCGCATATATCTGCACCTCAACCACTCGATGGACCGCAAGGAGCGCGATCAGAAACAACGCAGGGCCATTCTTCGCGATGTCCTCCACGATTTGTCGGAAGCGGTCGCCCAGCAATATAAACTGATCAACAGCGCCGTCAAAGACTCCGGCGAGGAAATAGACCCCGGTACAGCGGCCGTGATTCGGGAAGCAAACAACGAAATTATCCGTGTCATCGAGATGACGCGCGAGACGGAAGATCCGTACTACGAGTCGCCATACGTCGAAACCAATATCGACTACGGCGAAGACGAGGAGGATCTCGCCGCGATTCTGGAAGATCTGCCGGAACCACCCGGAGGCTCCTCCAACGGGTAAATCCCGGCTGTTGTTTATTCCAGGACTTTTGTTTTTTTCCGCATCTGGTACACTTACCCGGTGATTCAGTCATGAGCCTGACACCGGGGAAGTAAATGGACAACCAGACGTTTTTTTCTGCCATTGAACAGCTGTCTTCCAACGACGGACACGTCCGTGTACTGGGCCCGCCCGGGAGCGGCAAAACGTCGGTACTCCTCGAACGTTTTAAAAACCTCGAAGAAGGCCGGTCGCGGGGCCGGATCGCGGTCGTTACCTACACGCGCGAAAGCCGCGAGTCGCTGCTGTCTCAATTGATCCCCGAAAACGGTGCGTATTTCGGCATTGTCCCTGTTTATCGCTACCACCAACTGGCGCTCGGTGTGATCGGCGCTTCCTCGCCCGGCAGGCTGCGCCTGATCGGCGATATGGAGGAAGCCGTACTGCTCCGGCGTGTGCTGCGGAACCTCGAGGGACAACTCACCAGCGATTTTCGCAGGACGATACACTCGGCGACGTTTCAAAAGTCGGTGCTCGGCGTCGTGCACACGCTATTGCAGAATGGCGTTGGACAACGATACAAACGGCACCTGCTCGAACAATCCGCGCCGCCACGCCTGCGGGACCTGTCCAATATCTACTATGCCTATCGCGAAACACTGGATTCGTCGGGCTACTACACCTATCACGACGCGGCGTGGGTCGCCGCCGGTCTGCTCAAAAAAAATCCGTCTCTCAATCCGCTGGCCGGGGCAGAGTATCTGCTGGTGGAAGACTTCCACGATGTGGATCCCGGACAGTATGCCCTGATCAGGGCTGTCGCACCGCCGGATGGGGGTGTCGCGGTGAACGTGTTTGGCGACCCGACCGGCGCCCGGTTTCGCGACCGCGGCACCACCGATCGATTTCTGTTACACAAGTTTTCGGCCGACTACACGCCGGCGGATATCGTGCTGCCCGCGGGGAAGGCGAACCCTGACAAACTGGGAACGGTTGTTGACGCGCTGCTCGGCGAGACCTGCGGCAAAGAAGCGGTTTCCGTTTACCAGGGCGCGAGCGGCGGTGACGTGGACGTATCGTTGTCGGTTGTTGCGAATGAAAAAGTGGAAGCAGCGGGAATCGCAGACCAGATAGTTTCTCTGGTCCGGTCGGGTCAGTACGCTCCCGGAGAAATTGCGGTGGCCGTCCGCGAGAAAAACAAATATGCATCGCTCCTCAAGCGGACCTTTCGTGACCGCGGGCTTCTGCTGGAAACGGGGCGCCGTGTTTTATCGCCGTTCGCGTATTTTGTGTTTTCACTGCTCCGGCTGGTCGACCGGCCGGGCAACGAACTGGCCAGAAACGCCGTCACGACGTCACCGTTTTTTAACGGACTGCGAACGATTTACGAAGAAGAAACGGGCACACCGGCCGAAAACAACAGGGTTGAAGCGCTCGATACGATCCGCACCGCGCTCGTCCGGACGGCCAACGCGGGGGACGGAGGTTTTGACCTGCTCCCGCTGGTCAACGGGTGGTTCAAACCCCTCCTGCGGGTTTCGGTGACGGATGACCGGACGGACGAACTCCTGTCGTTCCTCGGAGCCCTGACAACGGAATGGCGGAAATACAGTGATTTCCTTAAAGGAGCGGGAGGAAGGCGGACGTTACCTGAGTTTCTTTCCCTCAGTAAGGCGCTTTCGCCGGAAGGCGAACACAAACGGCAGACCGGTCGCGTCGGTCTGTTTTCCTGCCACGAACTGAGTTCGCTGAGGTTTCCGGCCGTTTTCCTGGCCGGCTGTTCCGATCTGCTGTTTCCCGCGCTCCCCGGTCGCCCCGGTTATATTCCGTGGGGAATCCTCCAGGAACGTCTGAACGCGGCAACCGTGGAGGGGTCAGTCGAACTTCCCCGCGCCCGCTCGCAAAAGGACTTCCTGAAAGACGAATACGCGCTGATGCAAACAGCGCTGGCGCGCGCTCAGTCGCTTCTTGTAATTTCAGCGCCGCAACAACACCGCGGAGTGGCGACACCGGCGCCGGCGAGTGTGCTCGGGCCGCTGACAGCCGGGGTTTTGCCCGGGGACACGGGCCGGAACCCCGCGCCCTACCTCCGGTTCGCATCGGCGGTCTCCAAGACGACCTCTGGAGCCGAAACGGCCATCACGGGCCACAGGATCAGCGACCTGTGGACGCGACCGGTCGTTTGCCGGGCTAGCATCCGGTTGAGGCTCAAGCGCCTCAGTCCGTCGACGATTCAGGGATATACCATGTGCCCGACCCGGCTGTTTTACTCGCGGGTACTTCGTGTCGAGCAAGAACCAACCGCCGGTGCGGCTTTCGGGTCGTTGTTTCACGACCTGATGAATCGGCTGAGCCGTCACTACCGTACACACATCGAGTTACGCGGCATTATCAATTCCGTTCGGCTCGATCAACACATTAACGAATCTATCGAAGCCTCGGAGTATTTTTCGGCTGTGTCGGGGATCGAACGTTCGGCCGCCGTATTCCATCTGCGGGGTATGATGACGTCATTTCTGGAGATCGACAGTTTGCGGACGGATAACTATTACATCACGACTTCGGAAAAACGGGTCGGGTTCGAGTGGCTGGGGTGGGGTTTTGGCGGCGTAGCCGACCGCGTCGACAGGATTGCCGGCGGCACTTACGTGGTGATCGATTACAAAACCGGTGTTGTCAGAAAAAACGGCGTTACGATACGCAAAAAATCGTTGCCGGGATTCGACAAGCCGGATGAACGGTTGTGGCAGGTTCCCCTGTACACGCGCGGGGCGCGTCCCGGTGACGCCCGCTTGCCGGAAATGTTCTGCTACTACGTGATCCAACCGGGGGGCGATTATTACCCGGTCGGACTGGTTATCGGGGAAGAGGACGATGCAGAAAAATATCGGAAGATCTTCGGCGGCGCCGATAAAAAACGGTTTTCGTACTTCACCAGAGACGAATTAAAAGCCTGTCTGGACGAAGCGGCCGGTATCGCCGAAGACATTTTCGCCGATCGATACGTGTTCGATCGGACGACCGATCGGGACCGCTGTTCCAGATGTTATTTCCAGAGGGTGTGCGAACGGACGGTGTGATGGATCTGAACGACAAACAGACTCGGGTGGTCGAAGCAGGTCTCACCAGCGCGACAAATGTGGTTGCCGGTGCGGGGACGGGAAAGACACGCGTCCTGGCGGAGCGATACCTGCGGTTTGTGCGCGACGGCATACCGCCGTCCCGTCTGCTGGCGCTGACGTTTACACTAAAAGCGGCGGAGGAGATGCGGAAGCGTGTTTTCGAATCGGTCGGGGGTGAACAAACCGAACTGGTTCGCGAGTTGTACGCCGCCTGGATTATGAATTTTCACAGCTTCGGGTACCGCGTGATCCGTGAGCACGCGCCGGCACTGGGAATTGATCCGGGTGTGGATGTCGCAACGATCGCCGAACTGAAACAGATCGACCGTGTCCTGGAACGCCGGTTTCTGGCGGGACGGATCGAAGGCGTGGAACCGGATTTCGGCGGGGCCATTCCGCCGCCGGCGAAACTGGGATCTCTGTTTCAGCTTTATCTCGGCGTGGTAAAAAAATGTCGCGGCGATATGATCCCGATCGACAGCCTGACGGACGCGATCACACCCGAAGACGTCGCCCCCTACATTGCAAATGTGAACGCCATAAAGGCTGTTTACGAGGCATACACCGAAGAAATGGCCAGGCGCAACCTGATCGACTTCAGCGACATGATTGCCCGCGCCACCCGGGGGTTGCTGGACAATCCTTCGCTAGCGCAAATCTACCGCGACAAATTCGACCACATCCTGGTCGACGAGTTTCAAGATACCAACACGGCCCAGTTTCACCTGCTGCGTGTTTTGTCCGATAACGATTTTTCCAGGGTAACGGTGGTCGGGGATGAAAAACAGTCGATCTACAGGTGGCGGGACGCGCGCGTGGAAAACATACGCGACTTTCCGGGCGAACAACTGGATCTCGAAATTAACTACCGGTCGCGACAAAACGTTCTGGATCTTGCCCATGTGTTTGTCTGCGGTGACGAAGACCTGGCCGGCCGGGCTATTCCGCTTGTTGCCGACAGAAAAGACTCGCCGAAACCGGTTGTTCTGTTTCACCCGGAAGAAAACAGCAGTGGTTTCCGCAACAATGAACACGAGGCCGAGGCCCTGGCGGCCTGGGTGACGCATCTCACCGGTGGGCCACCGGTGTCCGGCGTGCCCGCGCTGGTAGGGGGGCGGACGGGAGACGGACCTCTCGGCTATGGCGACATTGCCGTGCTGTTGCGGGCGGTCCGCGAACACAAGGTCCTGCCGGCGATTGAGCGGGCATTCTGTGACGCGGGCATACCCTACGTGGTTCTCGGGGGCGCCGACGCCGCGGGCACACGGACCCTGGAGGTGTTGTACAGCTTTTTGTCCCTTTTACTGCCCGGCGACAGGGCTCGCGACCTGCTGCACGTTCTGGAAAACCGGCCGTTTGACGTGGGCCAGGCGTCGTTTATGGAGTTGTTCGGCAATTTTGACGACAACCCGGCGGACGTGTTTTCACTGCTCTCCGGCGAGAGGATTAATAAAATATCCGATCGTGCCGCGCGCGAACGGCTCGATGAACTGGTGGCCTTGCTGAGAGACCTCGAGAGATCGCACGCGTCGGCTGAATTTCGCGATTTTATGGCCGGGGCGCTGGAAGACACCCCGTTTGTCCTCAAACTGCTGCGCGATGGCGGTGGAGTCGAAGAAGCGGACGACCTGACCGCCGAGTTGATGGATATCTGCGATGTGCTGGACAGAAAAGGAGAGCTCGGACTGTGGGTGTTCCTGGACCACCTGCGCGCCGCTCTGGACGAGCGATCGTTTCACAAGGACGAAGCGGCGGCCGCTCCGCCGGACCACGTACGCATCATGACGATCCACCAGGCCAAGGGGCTGGAATTTCCGGCCGTCGCCGTATCGGGCATCCGGCCCTCCCGGCCCGACAGCTCCGGCTTCTTTGTATCCAAAGAAACGGGCGTGTATTCGAGCCGTTGGAAGGAGTGGGGGCGCGATGGCAAGGATCTGCCCGAGCGCGAGGTGGAAAAAAGTAAACGCAAACAGGAAGAGCGCTGCCTGCTGTACGTGGCGATGACACGGGCAAAAGACTACCTGTTTCTCAGTTCTCCGAAACCGGGCGGCGGCAAGTCACTTTTTGCCGATATACTTGAAAAAGCGGAGTTGTCCGATATCCCGCGGGCGGTATTCCGGGAAGTTCCGCCAACGGTTATCGCGGGTCAGCCGGAGAAATCGGACGGAGCAGAGCTAGATGTCGCATCCGCTCTTTCGGAGTGGCGACTGGCCACGAAATCGCTTCGGGAACAGGTTTTGAGTCCTACGGTTTATGCGGCGCCGGTTTATTTTCTCAACCGCCAGTCGCTGGATGTGTACGGCAGATGTCCTCTTCAGTACCGGTATCATTACATCCTGGATTCAGAAGTATCGGAATCTGACGCGGAGGAAACGGATCCCCACCGGAACGGAAAAAATACGCCGGCTCGTGCGGCGATTTCACCGGCGGAGTTTGGGTCTTTTGTCCACGAGCTTCTGCGCGACCTGATGGAGAAGAAATCACGGGGTGAATCAACTCCCGACGGGTGGATGGAAAACATGGTGGCAGAAGCGGGCATCGGTGAAAAAGCGCGACCGGAAGTCATCGAGCGGGCGACAAAACTGATAGAACCGTTCCTGGTTTCTGATCTTGCCACCCCGGGGGACGATCTGAAGCTGGAAATCCCCTTTCAGGCCCGGCTGGACCGCGCGGTATTTTCGGGGACTTTTGACCGCGTGGAGCGGTTCGGGGACACGTGGCGCATCGTTGACTACAAAACGGGCAGGGAAAAAGACGAAGACAGGTTCCAGATGGAGTACTACCTGTGGGCCCTCCATAAAATCACGGAGGCCGACAGCATCGCCGGCAAACTGTGCTATCTGAACGACAGTGGTGTGACAGTCCGAGACGTCGACGCACCCCTGACGGATATTGACTCCCTCGCCCGCGATCTTGAATCATCTATTATGTCGGGCGAGTACCCCGCCACACCCGGCCCGTCCTGCCAAACCTGCTCCTGGTCCGACACTTGTCTGTACCGCCAACCCTAGCAGCTATCGTTGTTTCGGGCGCGCGGTTACGCGGCTCCTCGGTATCGCACGACGTCGAACCGGTGGGGCAGTCGCCGAGCGGGGGCACTCCGGCTCAGACAGGTGCTCGCCGCTCTCA
>CAYUDF010000126.1:0-7176 GCA_964443465.1 uncultured bacterium | reverse complement strand
TAGCAACAAACCGTTCAACGCGAGCGCAGGCCGTACCACAATGACCTTCGGATCGGGCGATAACGGCACATTTCAGACAACTGTTCCCAGTTTACAAAGCGGTATCGCATACCATGAGTATGGGCACACACTCTCTTTTGTTATAAGCGATTTTGTCGGATTCTCCGGCAGCATTAGTCACACAGCGAACAACGAGGGCAATAGTGATTTCTCGGCATACCTTCAGAACAACGACCGTGTGAACTGGCGGGGTTTCGGGATCGACGGTGTTTGTGAATCCAGCGCCCGCGATCTGGCCTCTGATATCGGCTATTACGACGACATCGGCGGTTTTCATGATTACGGCATTGCGATTGCGGGTTTTTACCGTGACTTGTACCTGACTTCGGGAGGAAACGACGTAATTGGCGATGACTGCGACGACATTCTGGGCGACTTGTGGACAATCAGCCATAATACTACTCGCGACGAGATCGCCGAGTTGTGGTTGGGTGTTCACTTCTTCGACTTCCCCTCGGACATGTTGCTTCAGGTAATCACAACGCATATTCTGGCAAACGGAACAGCCTACATGGCTGGCTCGTGTGACGCGGCGGAAAGCCGCGAATTTTTCTATCCGGGAGACGTATGGATATGTTCCGGTGACGACGAACACGACGCCGACTGGATTGATCTATCGGAGTTGATGCCTACGCGCGACGCATACAGCATCGCACAGTTCGCTTTGTGGACGGACGTCGACGGCGGGGGATTTCCGGATTTGGTCCGCGGCACTATGGGATTGAATGCTTCGCGGATCTATTCAAACCAACAATCAAGAGACGTCGCACCTTTTTCCTACAAACCAAGTTTCTCCAGCAGTCTGGTGTCTGACTATTTCTTAGACAGCAATGTGCGGGCGGTGGCGTTCGCCGACTATAACAAAGACGGTTTGCTCGACAGGGCATTAGCCAAGGATGAATCACCAAACGTTATTCTAGACGGTCGAGGGATCCGAATCGACTTGAACTCAAATGAAGATAGAACTCATGCGTTGTCATGGTGCGATTTCGATAACGACGGCGCCGTGGACATTTTCGTTGGAAACGTGAGCTCACTTTCTCACGATGGGTCCAACAATCTATACCGCTACGATCCCGTGACGGAATTATTTACTGATGTCGCCACGGCTGCCATCGCGGCGGCGGGCGACGTTTACGCAGCCGTATGGGCGGACTATGATAACAACGGCCTGGTGGATATGTTTCTCGCACTTGATGCCACAACCGGCGCACACAAGCTGTTTCTCAACTTCAGCGACGCGTCGGGACCGTCGTTTACCGAACATGCTGTACCCTCGGGCAGCGGTGTATCCCGCAGTATCGCCTGCGAGGATTACGACCGGAACGGCTTCATGGACATCGCACTGGTGACCGAAAGTAACGAACTTTTCATACTGCGTAACCAGGGCGGCGGGGTGTTTACCGATGAAACGTCCGGCCTGGGCCTGAGCGATGCTTCTGGTGACGCCAACGACATCGCATGGGGTGACTACGACAATGACGGTTGGGTAGACCTGTTTGTGGCCAACAGAGCGGGTGTTCCGGACGAGTTGTGGAAAAACGAGGGAAACGGCGGAGGCTCCTTGACTTTCTCCAGGGTCACCGGAGGTCCATGGGAGGAGTATACCGATCATTCCCAGTGCGCGGCCTGGGGTGACCACGACGTAAACGGTTTTCTTGATATCGCAGTTATTGGCGTCAGGGGGTCAACCGACCACATTTTCAGTTACCTGAAAACCACGAACAATTGGCTGACTATTTCCCTCAGGGGAAACCAATCGAACGCCGAAGCTATCGGTGCTGTGGTGACCGTAAGCTACGGTGGGGACACAATCAGCCGGCAGGTCGTCAGTTCACACGGCCTTGGAGCAAACGATCCCGCGCTGCATTTCGGTCTGGGAGAATATGAAGGTACAGTGGATGTCACCGTTGCGTGGCCCAGCGGCGAAGTCCAGCAATTCGACGCTCTTGATATCAACCAGAGGATAACCTTCGAGGAGCCTGCATTTGAACTGGTCACCAACGGCGATGCTGCTTCGACCGCCTACACCCGGGGTATTGCCTGGGGCGACATGGACGGCGACGGCGACCTCGATCTTTATCTGGGCAACGAAACCACCGCCAACCAGATCCTGTTGTATGACACCGCGACCGAGACGTTTATCAACGCCACCGGTATCGGTGATGCCGCCAGTGAAGCGGATACAAGGGGAATTAACCTCATCGACTACGACAACGACGGGGACCTCGACATCTATCTGTCGGTCATCGGCGGCCCCAACGAGTTGATCCGTAACAATGGCGCGCTGTCGTTTGACAGGGTGGCCACAGACAACGCGCTGGTCAGCCTGGCCTCAGACTGCCGTAATTCGGCGTGGGCCGACTACGATGGCGACGGCTTGCTCGATCTGTACGTTGTCAACTACCAGGGCGCCAATCACCTGATGCACAACCTGGGTCTTGACGGCAATGACGAACCGGTAATGGACGAAGTTCTTTTGCCAGTCCTCCAGGACGGGGGGCACGGTTCTTCCGCGGTGTGGGGCGACGCCAACCTGGATAATCGTATCGATCTGTACGTCGTCAACGACGATGCGCCCCACCCCAACCGGATTCTGGTCAATCTCGGCAATGATGTGTTCGTGGATGGCAGCGATCAAGCCCCGGTTCTGGCCGACGCGGGATGGGGACACGGCGCCGCATGGGCTGACTTCAATAACGACGGCAGACTGGACCTCTATCTGTCAAACGCAGGGGCCAACAAGTTGTTCCGGAATGGAAACACTTCGGCCCCGAATATCTCGTTTACCGATATCACCGAGGTGTCTACCACGTTGGGATTTGGGGATGATGGTAACAGTCGCGGCGTTACGTGGGGTGATTTCGACAACAACGGTTATCTCGATTTGTATCTGGCCAAACTTGATGCGCCGAACCGCCTGATCCGGTACCTGTCCAACAACAACGGATCCGAATACATTGACGAATCATCATTTATCGTATCGGATGATGGGTGGGGATACGGCGCCGCCTGGGCGGACTACGATAACGACGGGGACCTCGATCTGTATCATTCACGAACTCCGCACGCAAACCGGTTGTACGAAAATATCAAGGAGACATCGGCCAGCTGGCTCAAGGTACGGCTGGAGTCCGTGGCGTCCAACGCCGGCGCGGTTGGCGCGCGGGTTGTCGTACAACGAACAATACCGAACTCTGCGGATCTCACGCGGACAGTCGGCGGGGACGCCGGTTACATGAGCCAGAACACGTCCGAAGTGCACCTGGGACTTGGAGGCGGTCAATCAGCTGACAGGATCACTGTGTTCTGGCCATCGGGTATCAGGCAAGTTGTTCAAGATCTGTGGCAGAACGAAACCGTGATCGTCACAGAACCGGACCCGGTGGTGTTCGAAACGACACACCTGGGTCAGGTGTATTTGAGCTTCGGAACTAATTCGTTCAACCAGCGGGTGACGACTTTTAGCACTCCGAGATTTCCCGGTCCAGATGTGTCGGATTGCGGCACCGGTGATGCACTAGTCAGCTTCAACCTGTTGTTGGAAATGGACTTCTCCGATCTCGGACCCGAATACAGCTATCTCAACGATATTGCGGGCCTGAGCAAGTATTCCGTTGAGGTTAGTACTGGATCGGGGCTGCATGGCGGAAGTAGTGATATTGTAACGCCGGCAGCATACTGTTTTATACCGGGCAACGAGGGGCAGACTCATCGACTGCTGGCTAACTATAAAAGTTGCCTGTCGCAGTTGCCTTCACCTCCTCCGTATTATCCCTCGAATGTACGGATCCGGATCAGACCGCCTGTGAGCCAGCACATATCGGCTGTGCCCTGGGGACCGTCTCCGGATTGGGAGACCTGTGGGGACTATCCGATCTACCCGGAAAATCAATTGGGATTCTATCCGGAATGGGCGTCCAACTGGATCATCATCAATCCCAACAACCCGACCATGCCACGCGTTGAACAAGCCGTGCACTCCGGCGATGCGCAGATCGCGCTGGTGTTCGACGAGTTCATGAACGAGGGAACCAAGTTTAACTACGCGGTTACCGAGATCGGCAATCCCGGCAACAGTATCACCGTCACCCAGGTAACACGCCTGCTGGATTACGGATACCGAAACGTGATCGTTCTCGATCTGGCTGAGGAATGGCAGGCGAGTGAGGCCTTTGAGGTCACGATTACCGGACTGACCGATCTGGAGGGTGACGCACTTCCTGTGACACCGATCCCGATTCTTGAACCCGGAGCGGGCCAGATCGCGATTTCGGAAATCATGGCGCAGCCATTGTTCGGAATGGACGCCGAATGGTTTGAGATCGTCAACTACGGCGACACGGAAGTCGACATCAATGGCTGGAAAATCCGGGACGACGACGGCGAGAGTCACGTGATCAGTTCGATCACGCCGCTTCTTGTCGGGCCCGGCGAACACAAGGTCCTGGCACGAAACGCCGGTCCGTTGAGTGGTTTCGTGCCCGGCATCGACATCATCTACGAGTACGGCGGGTTTATCACGCTGGATGACGACGAGGACGAACTCATCCTGGAGACCGCCACTGGCCGCGAAATCGACCGCGTGGCTTACGGATCGGGCTGGCCTGTGTTGCCGCAAGTCTCAATGCAGTGGGATATGATCGGTGACAACAACGATCCGGCAAACTGGGGATTTACCGGACCGTCGTTCGGCATCATGCTCGAAGCCGGTACGCCTTCGGTCGCCAACGTATTGCAGGATGCCCTGTCGGGGACGTTGCCCGCCGGTGGTGGTGCGGTAACCTACACCGGCGCGCTGCTGGTTAATGGTGACGTGACCATTGAAAGTGGATCTTCCGTAACGTTCGGAAATGGATCCAAGGTCTATGTCTCTGACAGCGACGCGCTGAGTTCCGGTCTGGATCCGGCCAGTGTCGAATGGAACGTCCATGGTGAACTCACATTCGATGGAACGACCGGAACAAATATCCCGGTTGGTATCTATCCGCCGGAATCAACCGGATCCTGGGGGCCGATCTTGTTGGCCGGGGATGGCGGTGTTGTATCACCGGACCTGGAAGCCAACAATGCGAAGTTTACCAGTATGAGCACGGGATTGGTCAAGACCGGCGCCGATGTTAACGCATCCATCTATATCGACCACTGCGACTTCGACGTTACTGAAAACGGTATCGAGCTATACGACCTCGATGATGGGGACGCAGTTTTTATCAACGTGTGCCATATAAACGGACCGGGCGCCACACCGGGCCACACGGGCATCATTGCCGTCCAGGCAGCGCAGCCCGGAACGGGACCGGCGCTGACAATACAAGGGTACGGGACCATTGCTGATTTTTGGGTTGGAATCGACATGTTTGTGGCGAACAACGCTGTCATTCAACACGTCACAACCAGCGCGTGCGGTTTCGGTATGCACGTCACCGACGCCGGCGCATCGGTCACGCTTGGCCCCAATCTCACCCTGTCCGGATCGTATGGTACCGGGTTGTGGATCGATGGGGGTTCACCGGGCCCGAAATTAACCGGTATCACGGTTGAAGGTGGTAACGCATCCGGTTTGCTTGTTACGAACGGGGCTGAACCTGTATTCGAACTGCCAACCAGTTATTTCAGCTTCAATCAGACAGGGATCAAGCTGGAAGGCGCTTCCAGCAATACCGTAGTTCAGAACGTGAGGGTCAACAGCAGTGCCGGGAGCAATGTATATATCGTCGACTGTTCTCCCACGATCGAGCAATCGGTGGATATCTACGGCGGGACTGTAGGCGTCCAGGTCTCCGGTGTGGCGACACCGCTCCTTCATCCCGTCGTCACATCATCCATGATTGGTGTGTATGCCGACAATGGCGCGACCCCCAAATTGCGTATCGGCGAATACAACGACTTTTTGTACGGGTTGATTGCGATGAACAACGCCGATCCAAACGCCGGCAAGACGGGAAACCCCGGCGCCAATGATTTCAATCCGACGCCGATGTTTTACTACTATTTACTGAACTTCACGACCAACACCATCAAGATGCAGCAGAATTGTTATGACGGTTCACCCAATCCACCGGCGGCCTATTTTTCCGGGCCGGTGGTTTATCTTCCCGGGCTGTGTATGTCATGGTAGGGAAAAAGGAGGCAGAAATGAAAACACGCAGTTGTTTGAGTTTTATAACGCTGATTTGTCTAGTGTTAATGCTATCCGGCCAGGCATACAGCCAGAAACCGGTGGACTTGTCTTTATCGGATGTACCAGCGGTGGGTGACAACTCCCAGGAACACGTCTGGTCGGTATCAGAAATCCCGGGGATGCAGGAGGCTGTTCTGGAGGCAAGCCTGAAAGTCGAGGTTTCGGTGTCGAGCCCGACGGTGTTTACGCTCGAAGCCCGTAAGGGGCGGGAGCGAACGGTCTATTCGTCGGTGATCGTTCAGCCCGGTGCGACGGTGGCGGTTCTGGATGCCACCGGGTTGGTCCGTGCACACGCGACCGGGAAGATTGACGAGGTGTTCCTGACTCGTAAATCTATCGGTTTTCCGGAGGGCGTGGATCGTCCAGCCACCGCGTCAACTGTGCAGTCCGACAAGGTGGCGGGAGTGACGCTGGCTTCGGTAGTGGCTCCCGAGAGGCGAAGCCGTGTTCGCGACATCCTGCGAGGCGACGAGCAAGATTCCGACATCGCCCAGTCAAATTCACCTTCGCTACCGGGGAAATTCGGCGTAAAGGCGTACCCGAATCCATTTAACCCGGTAACAACGATTCAGGTGGCGCTGCCGATAGCATCGGATGTCGATGTTACGGTTTATAACGTTAAGGGACAGCGTGTGAAAACAATTCATAGCGGTGCCATGAAGCCGGGTTATAACGCACTGAAGTGGCACGGGCGGGACCAGCGCGACAATCCGGTAGCGAGCGGGGTTTACTTCTACCGCGTCACGTCGGGAACAAACGTCCACACCGGGAAACTGATGTTGTTGAAGTGAGACACCTCAATGTCATGCGATGAGTCTCATACCCTGAGGGTGTCATGACAACTGTCGTGGCACCCGACAGGGTATAGCGATCATCGATGTTTCCCCATCGACACCGAAAGATGGCGCTCCGGCTCTACCGGGGCGCCATCT
>CAYUDF010000125.1:0-7205 GCA_964443465.1 uncultured bacterium | reverse complement strand
GACTAACGGGCGCAACGGTTCGAAAACACAACAGAAGGTGTATTCATGACAGCGAACAAACGTCGCACGCTGATCAGTACAGCGCTGATTGTTGTCGCGATCGCGCTTTTATACCCGATCTATAACACACCCCTCTGGTGGGTATCCCTGAATGCCCCCAACTACCCCGAGGAATCGTTTCCAAAAGGGGTGCGCATCCAGTTTCATGCAAACGGCGTGTTTAACGGCTGCGACCAGATAACGCGGGCCGAAATCCAGGCGGAGGAAACACTGGATTGTGTCCACGAGATGGACACGATCAACCACTACGTGGGGATGTATCCCATCGCCGCGGGTGGACCTGTCGAACTGGTCTTTTCCCTCTTTCTGGTCGCTTTTGTGGTAGTGCTCCTGGTTGGATTTCTGTTCACGAAGACGGTTGTGCGAATGGGCGTCTTGATCGCCGGTTTTCTGTTTGTTGCGATATGGATGGGCGTGACCTGGTACGGATCGGGCGGCATTAAATATCACAACGGTGACTACATCGCCGGACGAATCACCGTGCTGGGGCAGGAAAGCGAACAGGAAGAGGAAGCGAAACCGCTTACGGCCGGTGAAGAAATCATCGCGCGCCTCAAAGCTTCCCTGGAGGAAGACCCGGCAGGGAATGAATCGAAACAGGAAAAGCCGGCGGAATCGGACGGTCAGAAAACACGGGATATTGCGTACTTAAAATCGGCGTTCACCGAATCCCAGAACCGGGCGACGGGTGGCGGGGAGCAATGGAAGGGCAGCGCCGTACAACTGCTGGCCTGGCACTATCGGACCAGCCTCGGGCGATATTTCAACGACCAGGCCGTGATCGGGCCCATGGTCTCAAGAATGACAACGGCGGGTAATATCACCTTCTGGGCGATTCTGATAGTGATCGCGGTGCTCATCGCCGGTGCGTTCAAAACCCGGGGGCTGTTCCACTGGTTATTGATTTTATTGCCGATGACTCTGCCGCTGATTTTTGTGATCGAATACGCTGCCTGGCTGTGGTGGTACGGACACAACATGAGCGTTATGGGCGCATTTACTCTCAAACCGTTCATGCCGACCGTATTTGGCCAGGGAAAAGTGGCGCAATTCTCCACAAACTCTTACCCGCACATCGGATTCTGGCTGATGGTGATATTTTCTCTGTTGCTGGGCGCGGCCGCGTTACTGCGGCGGCAGCAGACGCACAATGAGGACACAGGAGCGGACGTGTAATAATGCGTGTGTTGACTTTCGCCATATCTGTTCTCGTCTGTCTGCCGATCGCCGCTTTCGCGGAGTATCCACGTCTCCAGCCCCTTGTAGATGCCGCGGCAAAAAACGAAACACTGATACCACCCCCCGGTATCTATTCCGGCCCTCTTTATGTGGACAAGTCACTCACTATCGATGGTATGGGACTGGTGACCATAGACGCAGGCGGTAGCGGGTCGGTTATTTACGTAGATACCGACGGGGCTACGATCAAGAACCTTCGCCTGACCGGTTCCGGGGAATCGCACAACGATATCGATGCCGGTGTGCAGGTGCGCGGAAACTTCAACGTGATCAAGGACAATGTAATCGACGACTGCCTGTTCGGCGTGGACCTGCAGCAGTCGGAGCACAATATCGTCCGCAGGAATCGCATCAGTTCCAAACCGTTCGAACTGGGCCAGAGGGGTGACGCCATCCGGCTGTGGTACAGCTTCAACAACAAGATCGAGGACAATACGATAACCGACTCCCGGGATATGGTGGTGTGGTACTCCGCCGACAACAGGATTACCGGCAACACTAGCAGCAACAGCCGGTATTCCCTGCACTTCATGTATTCGCGGCACAATCTGGTGGAAGACAATCACTACGTAAGTAATGCCGCTGGTATATTTCTGATGTACAGCGACGGGGTGGTTATTCGCAACAACCACATCGCGCACGCCGCCGGTCCGACCGGCGTGGGGATCGGTTTCAAGGAAACGTCCGATCTCGTGATCGAGAATAACCAGATTTTGTATTGCGCCAGCGGGCTCTACCTGGACGTTTCGCCGTACGAACCCGGTACGATCAACAGGTTCGAAGGCAATCTCATCGCATACAACGGTGTGGGGGTACGGTTTCTCAACGACTGGCAGGGGAATCGATTTGTGGGGAACCAGTTTGCCGGCAACCTGACCCAGGTGTTTGTGTCCGGCGGAAAAACAGCGAATAGAAACGTGTGGCGGGGGAATTACTGGAGCGATTACCAGGGATTTGATCAGAACGGGGATGGCGTCGGCGACACGCCGCACGAGATGTACGCGTACGCCGACCGGATGTGGCGCGATGTGCCGTATGCGCAGTTTTACAAGGGGGCTCCGATCCTGGAAGTGCTCGATTTCCTGGAGCGTCTGGCGCCCTTTACGCAACCGGATCTGGTTCTACGTGATGAAAAACCCCTCATGAACAAGGAACACCTTAGCGTGGCCAAAGACCGGAAATCGTCCGGTAAACGGGTCTCGCTGCACAGGCAACCATGACAAGCAAGAAGGAAACGCGTAAACGTCCTCCCAACAGATCCCGCAGGAAATTTCTGCGGTCGTTGACGCTGTGTGGTGGTGTTGTGGTGGCTTCCGTGCTGGGTTTCGTCCCCGTGATCAGGAACTGGGCGAAAAGGTTACGCCCGCCCGGCGCGCTGGACGAGCACAAGTTTCTGGCGTCCTGCATCAAGTGTGGCCAGTGTGTCCAGGTCTGTCCGGTGGAAGCGATCAAGCTTGCCGATCTGGGGGATGGATTCGGCGTCGGCACGCCCTACATCAGTCCCCGCGCCCAGGCGTGCGACTTCTCCTGCGACGGTCTGCAGTGTGTGCTGGCATGCCCCACCGGGGCGTTGACTCATGACATCGACTATCCCCACCAGGCGGAAATGGCCGTGGCCGAACTGGCGCGTCCGGATCTGTGCCTGGCGGTTGCCGGCAAGGGGCTGACGGGTACGGCGCGCAGCGACAACTTCAAGGGTAAGTTACGTTACGAAGAAATCGATCGGTGGAAACCGATCCCCGTCCGCGATTTTGAATACGATCTCGAGCTGTGTGACCTGTGCGTACGCCAGTGTCCCATCGAAATCCGTTTCAACCAGTGCGAAGCGGGCACACCACCCTCCGGGAACGCCGACCAGTGCCCGCCGCGACACGCCATTCGAATGAATCAAATTGCCGATGACACCGGGCGTCTGCGAATGGAGCCCGAAGTGCTCGACGGATGTGTTGGGTGTGGCGTATGCGAAATGATCTGTCCGGCTGAACCGGCCGCGATCCTTATCGTAAATGCAGATACGAGGGGTGGTCGGGCATGAACGGTTTTATGGAATCGATTGCAGTCATGTTGGGGCGAGATCCGCGGCCCCCGGTACCGGAGGACTTCTCACCCGCCGCCCGGGAGATTCACGAGCGTAAAGGGGTTAAGAGGGACAAGGAAGCGGCCCTTGATATCAAAAAACTGCGCGATCACCAGCTGGCGGCGCCCGAAAAATGGCGCAAGCGAAGATGGATCGTACTTCTGATCGTAAATCTAATATTTGTTATTTCGTATCGGCTGGATGTTCAACTGGTCGAGGGGGCACTAACTGCCTCACGTTTCCTCGGTTTCCACATGGCTGACCTCAATTCGGCCCTGCAGGTGATGCTGGCCTCCAAAACGATTCTCACAAATCTTGTCATCGGCACGTGTACCATCCTGATACTTTGCTTGATGGGTGGCAGGACTTTTTGCGCGTGGATCTGCCCTTACCACCTGCTGGCGGAATGGGCCGAGATCTTACACGTCAAGCTCGCGAAAAAAAGAATTGTGAAGGATCACCCTTTCGACCGTCGTTCCCGCTTGTGGTTATGGATCATATTCACGGTTCTTGCGTTTGTCACCGGCTACACAGTTTTCGAAACGATCTCTCCAACCGGTATCATCAGCCGTGCGCTGATATACGGTCCGGGATTTGTGCTGGCCTGGGTGGGGGCCGTGTTGTTGTTCGAGATATTTTACTCGCGCAGAGCCTGGTGCCGCTATGCATGTCCGATCGGGCTGACCTACGGCTTGTTCGGCGCCGCTGCACCGATCAAGGTGACCTACGACCTGAACGATTGCCATCACGACGGGAATTGTCGTACTGTCTGTGAGGTGCCGCATGTACTCGATATGACCCGCAAGAAGCGCGCTAGAGACGTACGTGTGGACGTCGGGGCAGACTGCACGCGCTGCGGCCGCTGTATCGACGCCTGCCCCACCAACTCACTGAATTATTCAATTAAAAAAATCGGTAGATTGTCTTGATCCAGTTCAAGAATGTCAGAAAAACTTTTCGCCGGACAACGGTGCTGGACGGCATCGATCTTGGTATCGAACAGGGTGACCGTGTGGCGCTGGTTGGGTCCAACGGCGCGGGGAAAACAACGCTGATCAGATGTCTGCTGGGCCAGTATACCTGCGGTGGGGAAGTGACAGTCAGCGGTCTCGTTCCCCGTCTCCATCGGAGCGAGGTCCTCAGGCATATCGGTTTTGTTCCCCAACAGCCACCTCCGCTCAAGATGCCCGTGGGACAGTTGGTCCGGTTTGCGGCCGGCGTATGCCAGAGCGATCCCGCCCGGATGCACGATGTGGCGGAACGGCTCGGGCTCTCCATGCCGGACATCCAGCGGCGCCCATTTGTCAAACTGTCGGGCGGAGAAAAACAGAAAATGTTGATCGGCATTGCCATGGGGCGCGACTGTGACCTGCTGGTGATGGATGAACCGGCGGCCAACCTGGACCCGGAGGCGCGCCGGGTCTTTTTCAGCCTGCTCGCCGAGCAGAAGGACCGGGTCACGATGATTATATCGAGCCACCGGCTGGATGACGTCGCGTCGCTGGTTAACCGGGTCGTGGAACTCGACCGGGGAAAAATCGTGCTGAACGATCATGTCGACGACCGGGTGGAAATGTCCAGTATGCTGGATTGCTGTATTACATTGGCCAGGGACCAGGCCGCGTTTGCGAAAGCAGTGCGGAGTTGGGGATTCGAACAGATGGATGGAAGAAACGAATGGCGCGGAACTGTGGCGGGGCCGGACAGATTGCGATTTCTTGGTGTGTTGTCCCGCTATGCCGCATCGATTAGTGGTATTGAAATGAAGGAAAGGAACCCGGATAGAAGTGAATAAAACCGGATTCATTTTGGCCCTGCTTCTTGTCGCCGGTTGCACCGGAGGCGAGGATACTGGCCCCGCTAAAGTTCACTGGGACCGGGATATCTGCGCTCGATGCAGCATGGCGTTGAGCGACCGGGACTACGCCGCCCAGGTAAGAGGCGGTTTGGCCGAAGAGAAAACAAAGCCTTATCTGTTTGATGATATCGGGTGCGCCGTTATCTGGCTGGATCAGCAGCCGTGGAAAAATGACCCCCGAACAGAGATGTGGGTGAGGAGTACTGATAGCGACGAATGGCTCGACATGAAAACGGCCTGGTATGTGGTGGGGCACAGAACCCCGATGGATTACGGTCTGGGCGCACTGCCGAAAAAAACCGATCAGGCAATGGATTTCGAGCAGGCGATCCAACACGTCCGCTCGCGTGACCAGCGCTCGCGCACCGGTCACGAGGGGCACAATCACTAGTTATTGATCTGGCGGATTCATTTAATGAGACATCTGATACAGATGGCACAGGCGGATATCGGCGAGTCCATACGCGCGCGGTGGTTCTTTATGTACACCATTGTGTTTGGCGGTATTGTGGTTGGTTTGTTTGTGTCGGGTCTCACGGAATCCCGCGTTATGGGTTTCACCGGATTGTCCCGCCTGCTGGTTACCTATCTTCAGATCACGATGGCGATTCTGCCTGTATTTATACTGGTAACCACGGTACGTTCCGTCGTGGGCGACCGCGAGGCCGGTGTTTTTGAGTACACGTTATCTTTGCCGGTGGGCCTCAGCGCGTGGTACTGGGGAAAACTGCTGGGAAGATTTTCTGTGGTGTTTCTGCCGGTGTTTCTCGCGATGGTACTGGCGGTCGTGTGGGGGCTGATTAAGGGTGTCGTTGTACCGTGGTCCCAGGTTCTGTTTTATGCGGGATTGCTGGCGTCGATGACGGTGTGTTTTCTCGGGATCGGGATGCTGATATCCACGCTGTCACGGTCAACCGACGTCGCCCAGGGCGCCGCCTTTATCGTGTGGCTGACTTTGTTGTTGTTCCTCGACCTCATTCTGCTGGGTGTAATGATTAACGAAGGGCTTCCTTCCAGCCAGGCGGTAACAATCGCCTTGATAAACCCGCTGCAATCATTCCGGACGGCTGCCATGATGCTTTTTGACCCTCAATTGGTGCTCCTGGGTCCGTCCGCATATGTGATTCTGGACCGATTCGGCCAGACGGGTTATCTTCTGTGGGCGATGTTTTATCCTGCATCGGTCGGGCTGTTGTGTGCGTGCACGGGATTCTGGGCCTTTCGCCGAGGGGACCTTTCCTGATTGTTCACGGAGTTTTTTTGATGAGTTCTCCCCGTAAAGCACCCGGCAGGAAGCGCAAGCTTCCCAACCGGAAAACATGCACGATCTGTCAGCGGAACGTCTCATTCTGCTGGAGCTGCACGTGCGGATTCATGTTGTGCCAGGAGTGCATGGACGAGAATCTGTGGGGGCTCACCTGTAATAACGTCACGTGGGAATGCCCCGACTGTGGATCCATCCGGGTCTATTAAAAATCCCTGATTCGATGTCGCGTTTTTATTGCCTGCTCGATCTGCCGTCTTGTGAGGGGAGTTCGATACCCAGCGAGGCGATTTTCCGAAACAGCGTAGTTTTGTGTATGCCCAGCTCATCTGCCGTCGCCTGACGGTTCCAATGGTTTCGTTTCAGAGCCTCTACGATCGCCCACCGTTCGGCATCTTTTAACGTTCGGGCAATTCTGGCGGGATCAACGGTGTGGGCAGGAAATTTCGGGCGCAGGTTTTCGGGCAGGTGACGCAGTTCGATGACGCCGCCCTGGCACAATACAAACGCGTACTCGATGACGTTCTCGAGTTCGCGAATATTTCCCGGATAGTCGTGGCTGGCCAGGACCTCCATTGTCTCCGGCGATACGCTGGTAATGTCTTTACCCTTGATGCGATTCAGTTTTGCCAGTACGTTCTGATACCGGTCAGGATCCGTTGCCTTCAGATAATCCAAAAGTTTTCTTCTTCTGCCAACAAGCTTGA
>CAYUDF010000124.1:0-7225 GCA_964443465.1 uncultured bacterium | reverse complement strand
ATCGCCGTGTTGCTCGAACCCACCATGTTCGAGACGGAAGAGATCGTTGTCACCGCCACACGCAAAGAACAAACGGCGCGGCTCGCCCCGGCGACCGTTAATGTGATCACGGCAGAACAACTGCAGCGCAAACCCGTTCAGACTTTTGACCAGGCGCTTGAGACCCTGCCCGGTGTAACCGGATTCCGATCCAACGGAATCGCCGTGCAGGCGATGTCGATTCGCGGTAGCTCCGATGTGGCCGGAGGCGGCGTGGGCAACCGCGTCCTGTTACTCATCGACGGCCGGCCGGCGCTGACAAGCGATTCGGGCGGCGCATTCTGGAGCCTGGTGCCAACCAGTTTCATCGGCCGCACCGAAGTTGTAAAAGGCGCGTTCTCCAGTCTGTACGGATCGACCGCCATGGGCGGCGTCGTAAACGTGATCACCACGCGGCCATCCAAGACGCGTAAAATTCGCCTCAATTATCAAATCGGTTTTTTTGAGCAGTCTCCCCCCGATATCAATTACACCAATGAAAACCGGATGCTGAGCCTTCTGGACGCCAGCTATTCGAGCGCGCGCGGGCGAGTGAGTTATCTGCTCAGCGGCAGCTACAAACAGTCGGACGGCCACAGCCAGCGCACCGCGTTCGAGTTGTACGACCTGTACGGGCGCTTGTTATTCGACCTCGGCCAGAACCGCAACCTCGAACTTACCGTCGGCGGCGGCAACGCCGAAAGCGACTATCCGCATTCGTGGCTGAACTCCGACGAACCACTGCGGGTCCGCGACAAGTACACCGACGACCGCCAGGAGAAACGCCAGTTCAACGCCGACCTGTGGTACTGGGCGGTGACGGCGGCCGACCGCAAGTACTCGTCCCGTTTTTATTATTACCAGCACAACAACCGTTCGTATTTTAACGAAAACGACACAACGAAGACGCTGCCCGGTAACGAAGCGCTGGGCACCCAGGTCAGTGTGGACGGCCAGAAGATCGGTCACATCTCGCAGGTCGATTTCTATTTCAACGACCGCAACACGCTGATCACCGGCGCCGACATCCAGATCGACGTCGTCGAATCGGCGCCCGACACCGTGATGTACGGCGACCATCAGATCAACAACTTCGCGCTGTACGCCCAGGATGAAGCAGACCTCACTTCCCGGCTGTCATTAACCGTCGGTGGCCGCTACGACTGGAATCACCTGGTCGGGCACGACACACACGGACAGTTCAGCCCCAAGCTGGGGCTGGTGTGGCGAACGACCAATAAACTCGCACTGCGCGCCCTTTACGGCCGCGCGTTTCGTGCACCAACCATCGCCGAATTATTTTTTCAGAAAGAGTTGAGCGGGGGTATCGACTTTGTCCCCAACCCGGACCTCGGCCCCGAAAAAATGACACTGTCCCTTGAGGCCGGCGTGAACCTGTCGCCCCACCCGTTGTTTGAACTGGATGCCGCCGTATTTCGGTACGAATACGAGAACCTGATCTACTGGATCAGCGTTGCCGAAGAACTGGGCGTGAACTACCCCGTTTTTCAGGTGCGCAACCTCAACTCCGCGCTGATCCAGGGTACCGAAATAACCCTGCGATCGCGCTGGGGCAGTTACGTGGATCTGCGCGCCGGCTACACATGGCTGGACGCCCGGGACCAGTCGGAAGACCGGACGAACGACGTACTCGCCTATCGGCCCGAACACAACTTCAACGCCTCGGCCGGCCTGTACTGGCGGCGCTCACAGCTGCACGTCCAGACCCGCTACCGGAGCGAAATCGAGGAAGTATTCCTCTACCCCCTGCAGGCGCCGGACGCTTTCTGGATAACTGACGCCAAGGCTCAGTACCGGCTGACCACCCACCTGTCGCTGACCGCCAGCGTGAATAATATGTTCGACGTCCAGTACGAAGAACTGGCGCGTTACCGGATGCCCGGACGCCACTGGTTGTTCGGTGTGTCGTTTAATATGTAGTTCATATCCCGTCCAATCCTGCTAGAATCACCGCAGGGAGGGATACTCAAATGAATCCATTTATCAAACGGCCGGTTCACCTCCTGATGACCGGTCTGCTCGTTTATTCCATTCTCTGCCCGGGTACGATTCACGCCACCGAACCGTTCGCCAAGATCGGCACCACCGCGGGTACCCGTGTGCTTACCATTCCACGCGGCGTGCGAAACCTCAGCCTCGGTGGCATCGGCGCGGCAGACCCCTACAGCCCGGACAACGTCTATTACAACCCCGCCGTGGCATTTCTGATCTCCGGCGCACATGTCACCGCCAGCCAAAATGACTACTACGCCGACCTCTCGTTTCGCGACATCGGAGTTTACGCCGGCCACGCGTTTGGAAAAAACGACCGGTGGCGCTTTCGGTTCGGCGGCGGCCTCCGATATACGGAACAGAAGACCGAGCCGCAAATATTACGCACGATCTATCTTCCGGAAAGCACCGGGGGGACCTTTGACATTGACGACTATTACTTCACGATTGCGCTGGGTTGCGGGTTCTCCGTCGACTGGTTCGACTTTGGTTTCGGTTTTTCGGCGAAACCGGTCACCACGCAAATTGGGGGCGCAGACACAAAATTTAGCGCGTACGATATCGGTTTTCTGATGCAGGCCAGGTTTGAAACCGGGTCGGGACTCCGCATCATCCCCAGTTTTGGCATCGGTCAACTGAATCTCGGTTCTGATGTATACAGAGATGACTACCAGATGAATCTCCCCGATCAGTTCCGCGCTGGGATCGGGATCCGCCTGGAGTCCCCCCCGTCGGATTCTTTTAATGAGGCCGTCGGTATCGACCGCCCGGTTATATCGGTCGGTTTGGTGGCCGAATATGTCGAACGCCGTTACCTGGAAGACCAGAAAGGCACGGCGGTGGGTCTCGAAACCAGCATCCTGGATATTGTTTTTCTGCGTATCAATCACGCGGACAACATACTTGAACGAGATGGCGCGTTTTATGGTTTGGGAATCGGCTGGCAGTTCAGAATGGTTCGTTTTCGATATGACTACGCCGAAATCCCGCTGAAATCGATTAACAACGTCGATCACGCCAGCGTACACGGCGGCACTGTGATTGTAGATTTTTAGGAGATTTGTATGAGAACAGGATTCTGTTTGATCCTCGCATTCGTGGTTTCGCTACCTGCCTGCACAACACAAAACAACGCGACAGAAGCCGAAAACAGTATCAATGAAACGGACCTGGAGAGACACGTTCTTGCGCTGGCATCTGACGCGTTCCAGGGGAGAAAACCGTTTACGCCCGGCGAAACGAAAACAGTCGAATACCTGGCGGCGGAATTCAAAAAAATGGGGCTTGAGCCCGGCAACGGCGACAGTTATTACCAGGACGTGCCGTTGGTAGAAATCGACGGCAATGTTTTAGATTATATGGTGTTGAACACAACCGCCGGCGTCCGGTTGACACTGAGACACATGGAGGAATTCGTCGCGTCAACCCGGCGTATCGTTGAAGCGGTTACGATCGAAAATTCCCCGCTGGTGTTTGCCGGTTACGGTATCGTCGCCCCCGAGTACAACTGGAACGACTACGACAACCTGGATGTCGCGGGCAAAACCGTGCTGGTGATGGTCAACGACCCCGGGTACGCCACGCAGGATGAGTCGTCGTTCAAGGGCAACGCGATGACCTATTACGGCCGTTGGACGTACAAGTACGAAGAAGCAGCCCGCCAGGGCGCGACCGGTGTTATCGTCATCCACGAAACGGGAGCGGCCGGTTATCCGTGGACGGTCCTGCAGAACGGCGCCGCTGGCGCGGACCTCGTGCTGCAAACCCCGAACAAAAACGCTTCCATGTGCGCGCTCGAAGGCTGGATCACCACCGAAGCGGCGAAAATACTGTTCGCAAAATCCGGCTACGACTTCGACACCATCTGCGCGGCCGCTGCGAAACCCGGCTTCAACGCGGCCGACCTCGAGATGTCTGTGAGTGTCACGATCAATAACAAACTGAAGTTCAACAATTCAAAAAACGTCGTGGCCAGAATACCCGGCACCGTCCGGCCGGACGAATGTATCGTGTACACGTCGCACTGGGATCACCTGGGTTTCGGCCCGGTTGTCGACGGAGATTCCATCTATAACGGTGCGGCCGACAACGCGATCCCGCTGGCGTGTATGCTGGAGACGGCAAAAGCTTTTTCCCGGCTGGACCCGGGACCCGAACGAACCATCCTGTTTGTCGCTGTTACCGCCGAAGAGACCGGCTTGCTCGGTTCGGCCTACTACGCGGAGTTTCCGGTTATGCCCCTCGACAAAACGGTGGCCAATCTCAACTACGAACTGTTTCTGCCCATGGGCAAGATGAAGGACGTCACCGTTTACGGTTACGGCCAGTCCGAACTGGACGATTACATCGCGGACGCCGCCGCTGCGCAGGACCGCTACGTGATGCCCGAGTTGTACCCCGAAAAGGGAATGTACTTCCGCACCGACCACTTCAGTTTCGCCAAAAAGGGCGTGCCGGCGGCATTCTTCAAGGGCTGGAGCGAGCAGGCGGAATTCGGCAAGCAGTGGACGGCCGATCAGATTCAGGATTTCTGGTCGAATCATTACCATCGGCCCACCGACGAATACAACGCAGGTACGGCCGACCTGTCCGGCATCGTCGAAGACGCAAAACTGTTTTTCAAAATCGGATATAAACTGTCGACGGAAACCACGTTCCCCCGGTGGAACGACGGGTCCGAGTTCAAAACAATCCGCGAGAGCGCAACCCACTAACCCGGCGTCGGGAATGGGTTGCCCAAACAGCCGATTCGTAGTAGCTTGTAGACGATAACAGCATTTATTAAAGATAGTTACATCGGATTTTCAGCCGGCTCCGTCAGATAATTTATTGCGGACTAATATACAATCCATGGAGAATAGAAATGTCTTTGTCATTGCCTTTGAAACGTATCCACCACATTGAAGTCATCGCGGGCAACGCCCTGCAGTCGTCGTACTTTTACCGCAAGGCGTTCGGGTTTGACCTGGCCGCCTATCTCGGACCGGAAACCGGCCGGAGGGGTGAAGTCTCGTACGCACTCAAACAGGATAAAATGAACCTCGTGGTCACTTCCCCGCTGTCACATGAAGATCCACGTAACGTCTTCCTCACCCTGCACGGTGACGGCGTACGCGACATCTGTTTTGAAGTGGACGACGTGGACAGCGTATACGAAGCGGTCGTCGCGCGGGGCGCCGTACCGGTACACGGGCCCGTCGACGACGAGGACGACAACGGCCGCGTTCGCAAGGCGGCCGTCCGCACCTACGGTGATACCATTCACACGTTTCTGTCGCTCAAGGATTATCACGGACCATTCCTGCCCGGCTTCAAGGAAGCGATCATAAAGGGTCAGAACACGGGCCTGTACCGCGTCGATCACGTCGTCGGCAACGTCGAGGACCGGCAGATGGACCGCTGGGCTGACTTTTATGTCGAGACGCTCGGGTTCCACCAGTTTGTGTCTTACGACGACAAGGACATCTCCACCGATTATACCGCGCTGCGCAGCAAGGTGATGGCAAGCGAGACCCGCGAGATCAAGTTTCCGATCAACGAACCGGCCGCCGGCCTGAAGAAGAGTCAGATACAGGAATACCTCGACTTCAATTACTCGGCCGGCGTACAACATATCGCCATCTCCACCGAAAATATCATCGATACCGTTACCACTTTGCGCGCGAACGGCGTCCAGTTTCTGGATGTGCCGCAGTCGTACTACGACACCGTGTGGGACCGCGTCGGTGACATCGACGAAGACAGGGACAAGATCACCGAATTGCAGATACTGGTAGATCGCGACGAAAGCGGTTACCTGCTCCAGATATTTACCAAGCCGGTCCAGGACCGGCCGACGCTGTTTCTGGAAGTGATCCAGCGCCGCGGTTGCGAGAGTTTCGGCAAAGGCAACTTCAAGGCACTGTTTGTTTCCATCGAACAGGAACAGGCGAAACGCGGCAACCTGTAGTCACAGGACGAGTCTTTTACCAGTTACCGGGGAGAAAACCCGATGCCTTTTTATCACAAACTGGGCAAAATTCCGCCCAAGCGACATACGACGTTTAAGCAAACAGACGGCACCCTCTACCACGAACACCTGATGGGTGCCACCGGTTTCGTGGGTTTACAGTCGCTGCTGTACACGATCCGGCGCCCGACGAGTGTGATTTCTTCCGAAAAACTGAATGATATCGTCTGGAAGAAGGACCCCGAAGAAAGACTCCGGCCCCGCCACCTGTACACCCATCGCCTGAAATCCCCCGGCGGGAGCCCGGTTGTCGACCGCGTGCCGCTGCTGTTCAACAACGAAGTGGCGATGTCGATCGCAAAACCTTCGAAGACAGACGACTTTTTCTATCGCAACGGCCAGGGAGACGAAATCGTTTACGTCACCGAGGGCGAAGGTGTGCTGGAATCCCAGTTCGGCGAGCTGCCATTTTCTTCCGGCGATTACATCGTGATACCACGCGGTATCGTCCACCGCTATCGCTTCGACGTGGAGAACAATATCTTTTTCATCGTGGAGAGCGCGGGGTGTGTACACACGCCGTCGCGCTACCGCAACGAACACGGTCAGTTGCTCGAACACAGCCCGTTCTGCGAAAGAGACATCCGTCCGCCCAACTCACTGCCCGTCCACGACGAGACCGGGGAGTTTGAGATACGGGTCAAGAAACAGAACGCCTTTCACCGCATGATCATCGACCACCACCCGCTGGATACTGTGGGATGGGACGGCTGTTTTTACCCGTGGGTCTTCAGTATACACGACTTCGAACCGATCACCGGCCGCATACACCAGCCACCGCCGGTGCACCAGACGTTTGAAGGCGACGGGTTTGTGTTGTGCTCTTTTGTGCCGCGGTTGTTCGACTATCACCCCGACGCGATACCGGCGCCGTACAACCACTCCAACGTGGGTTCGGACGAAGTCCTGTATTACTGCAACGACGAGTTCATGAGCCGCAAGTCGGTCGAATACGGATCGCTCTCGCTGCACCCCGACGGCGCGCCCCACGGCCCACACCCCGGCAAGGCCGAAGAATCGGTCGGCAAAAAAGAAACCCTCGAGCTGGCGGTGATGGTGGACACGTTTAACCCGTTAACGGTAGCCCGAGACGTGCTCGATTGTGAGGACAAGGACTACAAAACATCCTGGCTGTAACCGGACCAAAGGGGATCTCTTTTGAGTGATGCGTTCAGCGTATTCATG
>CAYUDF010000123.1:0-7291 GCA_964443465.1 uncultured bacterium | reverse complement strand
CCAGGGTGATTTTCTTGTCGGACATCATTGAGCCCGTCTGAGCGAATGCCATTTCACCGGTGGCGTTGTTGCGCATGATCAGATCGCTTGCGCCGTCCGTCGTGCCACGACCGGTCCATGCTTTCGGCTCTTCCGGCGAAGTCTCGGCACTCGCCATAGCGGCGGGCGAAGAGCTGGTCACCGGAGCCGCAATCAACGGCTGGGCTTCGGGCATTTCGGTTTTCGGCGTGACCCATGAGCTTTCGTTCTTCTGCTCGATTTTGGGCTGAGTCTCGGTCGCCGCAGGATCCCACGCGGATCCAAACGATGCCTTCATTGTTTCCGGTTTCTTGTCCGCGGCGGCTGGCGGTGTTCCGTCGGCGAAGAAGCTGACTTCCACCGTCTGGCCGTTGCGGGCAACTTTGTACTTGGTACCTTCGGTCAGATCGAAGACGATCCGTGTAACCTCGTCCGGATCGCTCCGGAACTGGCTGGTCCGCACTCCGCGTACCAGTTTGCCGTCGCCTTCATAGCTGGTTTTCTCCAGCGCATGACGTGCACCGACCAGGTCAACAACGAGGCGATTCGGATTACTCAACAGGAAATCCTGAAAATCCGCCATACCCGTCTGATCTATAAGATAACGGGTGGATGTCGCGGTATTTTCGACTCGAATCGCGTTGACCTTGGCGACGTCGGACTGCGCGCTGGATACTATCGCGATCGCACCTGAAAGCAGGATCGCGAAGACGACAAGATGCTTTGCTGACAGTGCCTTCATCGTTTTACTCCTTCTAGCCTTTGAACGAGGTGAAGCGTGAATTTCGACGTCTGCCCGAAATTCGTTACGCGTGCAACCAATGACTGCTCACTGATCGAGACCACAGTTCCGTTGCGGACCTTGTCTCCGACTCTCAGTATATAATTGAATCCCTTGTCATCCTCGAGGAGCGCAAACCTGTCGAGCTCGCCCTTGACGACTCCCACCATTTCTACCGAGTTCAGGTTCACAGTTTCCATTTTGCTGTTGCGGACGAACTTGCCCGACACCAGCGACCGGAACGGGTCCCTGCGGTTGAACGCGCTATAGTAGTAGTGATTCTGACGGAGCTTCACCTTTCCCCCGGTGTTACACAACGCCGCGCCCGGTGAGAACGCAGTTGCCGAGAAGAAGACGGCGATAGCCGTACCCGTCCAAACAAACGTTTTGATATTATGAATCAGCCTGGACTTCTTCATTTGCGATTCCTCCCAACAACGTATAAGCGCTCATCGTAAACTCCGCCTGCACGGTTCTCTTGCTGCCGACCTGAACACCCTTGCCGCCTTTAGCGGCGCCCGGGCTGATCAGTTCCAGCCGCGACACATTCACAATGCGCTGCAGGTTTGCCAGCCGGCTCAGGAAAATGCCGACCTGGTGGTAGTTGCCGCGCACCCTGATCTTGACGGGATGTTCCGCAAAGAATTCTTTTGGAGTCGGCGGTTGCGGCTCAAACAAAGCAAACTGCACACCGGCCTTGTTGCCCGCCGTCGTTACCTGGCGCAGCAGTTCGGGCATCTCTTTGGCCTCGGGAAGCAGTTCCTGGGCGGAGAGCCACTGGTTATGCAAACGCTCGTATTCGGCTTCCAGGCGGGCGAGGTTGCCCACCATCTTCCGCGCTTTTTCCAGCTCGGTGTTGAGCTTGGCGTACTCTTTCTCCAGTGCCTCTATCTTGGCCTTGCGCACCGGATAGTTGAACGGAAGGAAGCTGGTGCCGAAGTACACATAGCTGAGAATCACGACGGACATAACCCCCAGCATGATCTTTTGTACTTTTGGATCTTTCAGGTTCATTGGTCGCCCTTTCGCGTGACAGCTACTGCAGCAGTCGGGAGTTCAACGTAAACTGGATTACCCTGTGCTGCTCGATATCTCCTTCTTCAGCGACCCTGAGCGATGTGTCGCTAAACCGTTTCGATTTGTCTATGTTGTTCATCAGGTCGGCGATTATATAGTTCGAAAACGTTACGCCTTCTATCGTCAGGTTTGTACCACCCTGCTCGGCAATGTTCGTGAACCAGCAGTTGACCGGCAGACTCATGCTCAATTCGTCGAGCATCTGGACGCGCAGGTAACGGTCGCGGTCGAGCGACGCGATGATACCCAGGCGGCGGTTAACCTCTTCGCGCTCCTTGGTGAGCTTGCGGATCTTCGCCAGCTGGGGCGCGAGGCGTGCCGACTCTTCCTTGGCTTCCAGGATCTGGCCTTCGAGGCCCTTGAGCTTTTTCATCTGCAAGGCGGAGACCGAGAAGACAACACCCGTGTAAACGACCATCACAACAACCGCCCAGATCAGGACTCCACCGGAGATCGATGGAAGGTTGATCTTTTTGCGGGACTTTTTGTCTTCACGCGGGAGAAGATTGATCTTAATCATTATTCACCCTCCCTCCTGAGAGCCAGTCCAAGAGCGACGGTCAGAAGCGGCCCTACCTGCTCCAGGTCGTCTCCGGCATCTTCGAACAGATTGTCCGTCCTGCCGATTCGATTGATGGCATCGTTGATCTTGAATTCCATATCGTGTTTCTCCGACAGAATGTCCTTCAGCCCGGGGATACGAGCGCCGCCACCGCTGAGGATGACTTCGTCGATCTGCTCGGCATCGCCGGCGGTTTTGAGAAACGACAGAGAGCGCTCGATACCCATCGAAATCTCTTCGGCGGCTTCGGCGATGACGCCGTGGCAGCGTTCCTCGTTTTCAATCTCGGCTTCACCACTGAGCATCGCGTCGGCTTCTTCGAAGTCGACACCCAGGCTTCTCTGAATCGCCTCGATGAACACGTTGCTGCCCACGCTGAGATCCCTGGTGAAGTACGGGATATTGTTCTGAATGATGTTGATGTTGGTGACATCCGAGCCGATGTTGATCAGCCCCGTCACCAGCCCGCCATCCGAACTACTCGTTGATTCGATTGCGTTCTGGATGGCGAAAGAGTCCACATCGATCGTGACAGGCTTCAAGCCCGCGTCACGAACAATGTTGGCGTG
This sequence comes from uncultured bacterium, assembly GCA_964443465.1. GTDB lineage: Bacteria > Krumholzibacteriota > Krumholzibacteriia > WVZY01 > JAKEHA01 > CAYUDF01. Next base: position 4,284 of record CAYUDF010000123.1, on the reverse strand, counting down.
GGCGTTAACCATGTCTTTCTTGGCGGCGACCAGCAGAATTTCCATCTGGTTGGCGCCGACGTCTTCCTTGAGGATCTGAAAGTCGAGACAGACGTCGTCGATATCAAACGGCACGTGCTGCTCGGCTTCCCAGAAAATCGCTTCCTTGGCGTCGTCCGGATTCATTTTGTCCATGACGACTTTTTTAACGATGACGGCGCGCCCGGACACTGCGGTGATGACTTCTTTTTGTATCACTCCCGCTTTTGTCAGACACTCTTGAATACCTTCGATCACCAGGCTCTGGTCCATCATCTCGCCTTCCACGATTGCCTCGGGGGGAAGCTTGATGATGCCGTACCTGGCGAGCACCGGTTCGCCCTTTGAGTGATCGACCTCGACCACTTTTATGAGGCTGGAGCCGATGTCCAGACCGACAGAAGATTTGCTCTTCTTCGAAAACAGCTTCATGGTTCACCAGCCTTGGGTAACGTGTGGACTCGCCGTCCGTCTATAGACACAACTAAGCGTTACCGGGTATACAATTTCTGAAATGTCAATGCATTTAAAGCCTTGCTGGGCGGTCCATCGCAACAAATATGCCAGTAAAATACCGGAAACCTTACAGTTGGGGTTTGTTGTAACCTGCTGTATCCTGGTGAGTTACAATTTCTGGTACAAGGGAAGAAAGTGTTGTCCCGAGGTCCGGACCCGCGCCGGATTGGCGGTTTGCAATCTGCATCCGTCAGATGCAACACGACGGGGAATTGTTGCCGATTGTTGGATTTTCAGAAAATCAGGGGCGGCCGAGACCAATGTAAAGGGCAAGAATTCGCTCTCCGGCGAACATCATCAGACACGCTGCCGGGGCAAGAAAGGACCCGAAAGCCACCGCAGATTTGCCGTGACCGCCGGAGCGCATGAGCCAGATGCCGTAAAAACTACCGAAAAGAGCGGCAAGAAACAACACGGGCAGGATCATCTTCCAGCCCAGAAAAGCACCGATCATCGCCATCAGTTTGATGTCACCGCCACCCATGCCGTCCACCTTGCGCACCAGTTTGTACGTGATGGCTATCAAAAGGATTAATCCCCCGCCGGCCAGGGATCCGACGATCGAATCAACAACGGTAATATCAAGACACACCGCCGCGCCGATCCAGCCCAGCACCACCCCTCCCAGTGACAACGGATCGGGGATGATCTGGTGTTCCCAGTCGATGAGGGTGATAACGAGCATAATGGCGACAAACGCGTACATCCAGGCCGCCTGCAATGTCAGCCCGTAGTACCACACGATGGCGGCGGCGGCGAGTCCGGAAACCAACTCGACCAGGGGATATCTGACCGGTATCCGCCATCCACAGTTCCGACACTTTCCAAGAAGTACGAGGTAACTCAAGAGGGGGATGTTGTCGTACCAGCGAACGTCGTTTTTACAATTGGGGCAGGCGGAAGGCGGCCGTACGATGGATATTCCAAGGGGTACGCGGTGGATAACGACATTTAGAAAACTGCCGATAATCGCTCCGAATACAAAGGCAACTACTATCGGGTACCACTCATATACTGTCATCTTGACCTTCTCCGCCCATTTGCCGGCTTCCGCGCAGTTGTTCGAGGTAGTGGTCGGCCAGTTCCCTCATAAACGGCTCATCGGTGGTCTCTTTGAGTTCCTCCCACATCCTGATGGACAGCTGGTCGTGCCCCGCTCTGGAGTAAACAAAGGCAGCAAAGCGCCGGGTCCGGTCGGGCGCGCCGGGCAACCTCGACGCGAGGTCGAAATACCGGGCGGCAATGTCGTGATTGCGTGCGTCGATGAAACTGAGAAAACCAATTTCAAACGGTAGTTCCCAGGACTCCGGATTGTTGTGCATACCTTTTCGGAGCAGACCAATACCACTGTCGAGACTGTGCATATCCTGCGACATTACAACAGCCCCGAACAGATAAGGAAAGATGAAATGGGGGTCGAGGTCGGTCACCAGGTCGATCAGGCCCCGGAAATAGGCCAGATCGTGGTCACCGGCACGAAAGCCGCCGTAATACTGGATGGCGGAAAACCAGATCATGTCGGCGGTAATCTGGTTGTAACCCAGCGAAACATGTTCCATGAATTTGCCCGACGGCAGGTACAAACTCTGGTAGAGGTAATCGCGTTCGGTAAATCGTTTGGCGCGAGCGGTCGTTAAAATCGAACCGGCCACCAGGACCAGGAATACGACCGAGGCTACTACTATTCGTCGGATTTTCGGCGACATGATCAACTGATCTCTTTGAGTCTAAAAATGGCCGCCGACAGAAACAGCAGGACCGCTGTGTAAAACAAACCATAGACGGATACCGTTCCAACAAAACCGTCCGGCAGCGTGAGCCCGTGAACGGCTTCCTGGCGGATATTAAACAGTCCGAGGTTGGGTAGCGTAAAATATGCGACCTGTGCCAGAAGCTTGGGTAAGACGGCGTCAACCCCGTCGGCAAACGCCAGCAGATCCTTGCTCAGATGACCGGCGGCCGCCGAGCAGATTGTAAAAAATGACGCCAGTATCGGAGATGTAAACGAGGAAAAGAACGATAGCACGGCCGCCACCACTGCAATTTCGAACATCGAAAGATATATTGAGAGGAATATTGTGTTGGTGAATTTCGCACCGGAAATCCACATCACCATCATGTACACAGCCGCCATGAGCGCCATTACCATTACGACCGTCAGAACGGTCCCCATCCACTTGCCGAGCACAAAATCGGCCCGGGTGATCGGTTTGACCAGCAGGCTTTTGAGGATGCCGTGTTGTTTTTCCTGGTAAAACGTGCCCGCTCCCAGCAGAACGATGAGCAGTATGCCAAACAGCGGGATGGCCGCAAGGCCGATATCGACGACGATTTTCTGTTGCGCGCCCACGGCGAGCGGCGACAGCACGTACGAAGCCGCCATCAGCAGAAAAGCGAAAATCAGCACCACCAGCAGAATCCGCTCCTTGATGTATCCCTTGATCGTGTATTTGGCCAGTGTGAAGATGGGCATTAATCCGTCCCGTTTATTTCGAAAACGCCATTTCATCCGATTTTTTCTTTTCTATTTCTGTTCTGTTATCCGCCCGGCCAGAAATTTCGCTGACAAAAATGCCTTCCAGATCCATCCTCAACGGTTTCACTTCGATCACCTTGCCACCACCCCGCTGGATCTCCGTAAGCAATGGCTGGAGATTATCGCCGCCCTTGCAGCGCAGGATCGTCAGTTGGTCGTTATTGACGACCTGTTCGATACCTGCCCGGGGCAGAGTAAGCGAATTCGCATCAAGATTGGCCGCCGTCACTTCCACTTCGTCCTTATCCGTGTTGTATATTTCGTTGAGATCAAGATCGCGAGCGATTACGCCACCCGACAGAATTCCCACCCGGTCACACACGGCCTCCACGTCGGGAACAATATGCGAGCTCAGCAGGATCGTTTTTCCGCGTTCCTTGAGCATCAGGAACAGCTCACGCAACTGCCTCCGCCCCACTGGGTCGAGACCGCTGTATGGTTCATCGAGCAGTAACAGTTCCGGGTCGTTGATCAAGGCGGTGGCAATACCCAGGCGCTGGCGCATCCCTTTGGAGAAATGCCTGATTCTCAGGGTCCGTTCGCTGGCCAGCCCCACCGATTCCAGCAGTTCGTCGATGCGGCCGTCCAGCTCTTTGCCCTGCAGCCGGAAAAGTTCGCCGATCAGCCGGAGCATTTCAACCGCATTGAGGTGCGGATACAGACCGATTTCCTCGCTGAGGTAGCCGATTCGCTTCCGGTTCTCCTGTGTAACACCCGGTTCGCCGAAAACTGTTATGCTGCCTCCCCCGAGACGCAATAATCCCAGGGTGAGCTTGATCGTCGTCGATTTTCCGGCGCCATTATGCCCCAGAAAACCGTAAACCTGTCCCTTGTAAAGCGTTAGCGAAACGCCCTGCAAGACGTCGATCCGGCGTCCGAGAAAACCCCGCCGGAATGACTTTTTGACTCTGTCTAGTTCAAGTATTTTCATGGTCGATTAGTATGCAAATCCAACGTTCAAACCGTATTATGCATGAAATGTACCGATTAACCGGCTCCCGTTTATAAATAATGGGGGACACGGACCCCATAAAAAGAAGGCGAGAGTCTTGTACAGACTCTCGCCTTTCGGTCGAGTATTAACTCGATAAGATTACTGACCACTCGTCAGCGTAATAATGGCCGGTCCGACCGTTTTACCCTGAGCATCGATCGTGTAACCATCCCACGTACCGTCACCGTCGGGATCGACAGCCGTGTAACCGACCTGGCCC
>CAYUDF010000122.1:0-7375 GCA_964443465.1 uncultured bacterium | reverse complement strand
TTTCGTATACCATGCCGTATTCCTCGCTGGAACACGCAATCTGGATACGGCATTCGTTCCCCACCTTCCGGACGGCTTCAAACACGTGGAGTTGCCCCAGCACGTTGGTCGTGAGGCTCTCCGACGGAGCGTGCCAGCTGGTGGGCACATAACTCTGCGCGGCGAGATGAAAGATGTATTGTGGACGCACCTTTTCGATGACGTCGCGTGTGGACCCGGCGTCGCGCAGGTCACACTCGTGGAGGTTGATCTTTCCGTACAGATGTTCAATGTTTTCTGTGCGGCTGCGCCAGCGGACGATCCCGTGGACGTCGTGGCCGCCCAGTTTGAGCAGGTAGTCTGCCAGGTGGCTTCCCGCGAAGCCGGTAATCCCGGTGATCAAAACCTTCATTAATACATTCCTTTCCGGCAGAGAATTCTTGAAAATAACCTTATAAGATTAAGCTAATAATCGAATAAAGTCAAATTATTTAGGGACTTAAGCCATTCGGCGGGATATCGGGCGGGCTGGAGCAAAAAAGAAAGGGGCTGTACCCTCCACGTTCGGGTAACGCGTCAGGTAACAGCCCACTCTCAAACGCCGCTCCAACCGGGGTGTAGTCCAGAAGGAACAACCGCCCCCCCAGCATGACAGCGGGGGTTCCCCTCCAGGCGCCACCCTACTGGTTAAGGCCAGGCGCTACCTTTCGGGGTGAGAATCATTAAAGGACACATATGACCGATACCCTTGCGAGCGTCTCAGCTCACGCTTCGACGTTCTCAGGGTATGAGAGTCGTAATATGTCATTAATGTCTCTCACTTTAATATTAACATTTTTCGCGTCCGCGTAAACCCCCTAGTTGATAATTTATAAAAATACACCCCGGTTGATACACTCTGGCCCCTGTCATTCTGACCTGACCATGTAACTGGTTGAATTTCTTGCGGTGTCTGGTACCCGTTGACCAGTGTGCGCACCAGCTGTCCCGCCACATTGTAAACATTCAGCGACACTTGTCCCGGTTCGGCGATCGAGTACTCGATCGTGGTGGTTGGATTAAATGGATTGGGATAGTTCTGGCCGAGTCGCAGGAGCCGTGGCGTGTTATCCCCAACTCCGGTCGTTTTGTCCAGTAAACCACACTCGAGAATCAAGACTGACCCGGGACCATCCGTAACCATAACCAGGAGAGTGTCGCTGACGGCGACCGGTCCCGTACCGCCGGTCTCGTATTGGGAAACCAGAACGGGACTGGCGGGGTCACTCGCGTCGAGAATCCGCAAGAAGTTGTCGTCATAGCTGGTTGTGATAACCCACGGGTAGTCGACGGTGACAAAATACGGCGTTCCAATGCCCGTTGTTCGCGACACTTCCGCCGGATGTTCCGGGTTGGATACGTCAATAACAACAAGCCCCGACCCCGGTTCCACGGCAAATCCGTAGCGCCCAACCACCTGAATGTCGCTGATATCTCCGACAAACATCGCCAGCTCCGCGGGGTTCTGGCGGTCGGAAACGTCCAGAACAACGAGCCCGCCGCTCCGCGCTGCTACGTAAGCGACGTCTCCCGCTACGTCACACTGACGGGGTCCGCCACTGATGGGCAACGCCGCGAGCTCTGCGGGCGAGGCCCGGTCGGTGATGTCGTAAACGAAGAACTTGTAACCGTACCGGTTGCCGATGCCGTAGACGTACGACGGGTCCGCCTCTATATCGTATACATTGTCCCACGAAAACGCCGTTGAAACAGGAACCGGATCGACCGGATCGGTGGTGTCGTAAATCGAGAACCCGCCACCCGTTGCATCGGGATACCAATCGGAATTGCCGGTGAACAGTTCCGAACCCATCACATGTATGTCGCTTGTGATCTCCGAGTGGCCGATACTCGCCAGAAACGCCGGATCGTCGGGTTCGGTCAGGTCGATACTCGTGAAACCTCCGCCGTATTCTCCGACAAACGCATTGCTTCCCTCGAACGCGATGCACCTGCCCCTGCCGACGAAATCGTGCCTTCCAAGAACCTCCGGCACCGCCGGGTCTTCAACATCAACGACACGGAAGCTAGATCCACTATCGGCGACGTAAACGGTCTGCCCTTGTTTGACGATCTCAAAACCACCCGTGTCATCGATCACCGCCGCGCGGCGGGGCGCGGTGGGATCGCTCACGTCGACGACTTCGAACAGGTACGGAGTGCCGACGAGATAGGCGTACCCGTCGGCAACGACGACGTCCTCGGGGTTGTAACATGCGTATCTGCCGATCTGGAGGGGGGATTCCGGAATGCTGATATCGATGATCGACATACCGCTGGTACCGTACTCAACGGGCAGGTACGCGAGGGTATCCTGAACGTCCAGCCCCCACGAGTAAGCACCGACATCGTAACAAGCGACTTCGGTCGGGGAGGTTGGATTACTCACGTCGATCACGATGAGCGATCCAAAGTAACCGGCCACAAAAGCATATCCCCCGATCACCCGGATCTTCACAGCCCACTCGGATGTGGCAACCGATCCGATGATAATCGGGTTTTTCGTATCACTGATATCGACGGCCCGTACTCCGTCCGCATTGGTGACAAAGGCCACGCTCCCCGAAACCGCAACCCCCAGTGCGTACCCGGTTTCATCCGCGCCGATCTCGACCGGGTTGTACGGATCCGACACGTCTATGATGTGGAGTCCGGCGTCATCAGCGGTGAGGGCGTATTCGCCACTCATTGCGATATCATAAACGCTCCACAGTGGCGACGTAGTGATAATTCTCGTGGATGCCACGCGTCTCGGTTTGCCCGGGTGGGAAACGTCTATAACCACAAGATAGTTGCTGAGTCCCGCAAACAGGAAATCCCCTTGCACCGCAACCGACCGTGAAGAACCTGCTTCCAACAGATTCACAAATGTGATCTCGTGGCCGACATCACCCATCGCGATCGGGGTTGTGACAAATTGAAACGCCACCGGGGCAATCACCAAAATGAACAGGGTTTTCCGCATGTTGAATCACCTCCTAGCAACCCAACTCCTCATTTGATGACCACCATTTTGCGGGTTCGGGTGTAACCGTCGGCTGTAAGCCTGTAGAAGTAGACACCGCTGGATACCGACTGGCCGGTGCTGTTGAGTCCATTCCAGCGAACCGGCCGCACCTGCCCGGGTGACTGGACTGTGTTCACGAGCGTGCGTACCAGTTGCCCAGCCACGTTATAAACTCGCAGCGACACTTGTCCCGCTTCGGCGATCGAATACCGGATCGTTGTGGTGGGATTAAATGGATTGGGGTAGTTTTGTTCGAGCCGGTTTTGAGGATTGCCGGCCACGTTAGATCCGCTGACAAGATCGGTCTGAAAAATATACAGTCCACTTTCGGTCCGGGAATTCACGAACAGGTAAGATGAAGTCATCTCCGTCCGGCCTGTGAAATCACCCGCTCCATAGACTCCAGCGGTGACAGGATTCCATGGATCCGTGACATCGACTACCGTCAACCCGTCTCCCGTCAGGTAAACGTAGTGTCCGGAAATCGAGACGGCACGCGTGTTTCCGCTGGTATTCACGCTGTCGATGACCGCCGGGTTCGTCGGATCCGAGACATCCACAATCAGGAGCCCAAAATCTGAATCCGGCACGCCTCCGGCCAGACAGACGTGGCTACCGCTCACGGCGACATCATTTGCGATCCAGTTTGAGACGTAACTTCCCGTCTCGAAAGGCGCGTCCGGCAACGTGGCATCTACGATTCTCAACCCGGCGTCATCGGCCGCGACGAACACCAGACTGCCCTGCGCGTCCAGCCCTCTAGCCCAGTGCAGAGGAAAACTTCCGGTCACCGCCGGATTCGACGGATCGGATACGTCCACAACTATAAATATCGAGCCGTCGACGAAATAAAGATAATCTTCCTCGACAGCAAGCCGGTAAATGCAATAACCACCAAGAAATCCAATTTCAACCGGATGCGTCGGATCCTGGATATCAACAATCGACAATCCCTGGTAGTTTTGATACCAGCTGTCGCAGTTGGCCAGGTAGGCGTATGTTCCCTGCACTTCGACAGCAAAAGATTCCTCATAGTAAAACTGTCGATCAAGCTCGTACTGGCGATCCCAGCGGTCAATCTCCATCATCGTCAATCCCTGGGTTCTCACCAGTATCAGGTAGTCGCCTGTCGTTTCGATGTCTTCGATATAACGAAGCGTAGCGAATTGACCCACCTCAGCCGGATTCGACGGATTGGACACATTTACCACGCTGACGCCCCGCGCCGACGCCGCAACACAGGCCAGACTTCCCGCCAGAGCCACCTGGTAACCCGCGGCGAGGGGTTCGCCCCCGGTTCTGACCGGGTTCGCCGGATCGCTGATATCGATAACTGCCAGTTCCTGATCTGTTCCGGCGCTGGTTACGTACGCGTAGTCGCCTTCTACAACAACATCGGACGGAAAAAAATCGACATAGCAAAAACCGACGTCGACGGGATTCGCGGGGTCTGTGATATCGATAATCCACAATCCCGTGTCATAAAAAACGCTCGTGACGTAGGCATAATTTCCCGCGACTTTGACGCTGAGGGCGATCCATTGAGTTCGGTCGTAGGAGCCGGTCAGGGTGGGATTCGTTTTGTCGGCCACGTTAATGATTTTGAGTCCACTACTGAAATCAGCGAGGTACGCGTAATCTCCCTGCACGGCGACGTCTGCCGCTGTATTCACCGCGCTGAATAGACCAACCGGTTGTGGCCGCGCGGGATCCGTCGCGTCATAAATAAATAAACCGTGCTCCGATCTCGCTGCATACAAGTAGTCCTCGTGCCACGTTATGTTACGGCCAGTCCCGTAGCTGATACCGGCGAGTGTTGTGTCGAGCGCGGGAACGGACGGGTTCGATATGTCGAGCACCCAGATTGTTCCGTTGTAATCGATCAGGTAGGCGTGATCGCTCGCGATGTCGATTCCCTCGATGGATTTAGTAATTTCGAAATTCGCGATTTTCGATGGATTCCCCGGATCGGAAACATCGAGAATCGACAGCAGCGCCCCGAATCCGGCGAAAACGAGGTTGTCCTTTGTGTTAATAGATCCGCACAAAGCGGTCTCCATGATGTCCAACAACTGGATGTTGGAACTGTTCATCTGTGATCGATTCAGTTGTGCTTTGGATTCAACCGACGCCTTGTCCGCGACATTGCCAGCCACAAAAATAAGGGTTGCCGTCAAACCGACATACCAGACTCGCTTGAAAGACGATCCCCTCATTTGATCACCACCATCTTTCGTGTTTTAGTAAAACCCTTCGTCGTGAGTTTGTAGAAATACACACCGCTGGAGACCGACTCACCGGATTCGTTGGTCCCGTTCCAGCGAACGGGTCGTACCTGCCCGGGCGACTTGACTTCGTTGATCAGCGTGCGCACCAGCTGGCCGGCCACATTGTAAACTTTCAGCGACACTTGTCCCGGTTCCGCTATCGAGTACTCGATCGTGGTCGTGGGATTAAATGGATTTGGATAGTTCTGACCGAGCGAGTTGGTGTAGCGCGGCACAGATGTGACGCCGATTGGCGAACCGACGGGATTGCCCAGCCAGTTGAGTATCCGCTGCATGTGGACGGTGCGGGCGGGCACACCGTCTGCGTGCGCGTCACGGATAAAGTGATAGCTGAATCCGCTCAATATGAATCCCACCGTGTGGCCCAGCGGGTTGGTAGTGGTGTCGGATAGAATCGCGCCGCCGGTGTTGCCGTTTCCGTGGTACGACATCTCGAGACTGGCGGTACCCTGGGGAGCGATCACATCAAAATCGTTCAGGAGCGGGCAGCCACCGTAGGCGACCAGCGAGTCCGGGAAACCGGCCTCTTCGAACATCCCTCCCGCTTCCCCAACCACGAACGGGCTGATACCCAGATTATATCCGTATCCATACCACCGGGAATCGTGACTAGAAGACAACAGCGCAAAGTTCATATATTTTGCCCGCAGCTGTGTCGATGACGTCGAAGTATGGACGTTCAGCCACTTGTCGGGCACATCGTCACCATCGAGATATACGCCGCCGTTGCCCGGGTGGTTTTCGAGGAACGCATACAACAGCCCCGTGTCGTCCGACTTGTCGGGCGTGCCCGAGCCATCGGCAAATACCGTTTCGAGGTCACCGCACGTCCATACGATTCTTCTGTAAGCGGACGTGAGCTGGCTGGCAGCTTTCACACGGCTTGCCGGGTGATTGGCAACTCCCGAAGACGGGCCGCGGATGTCGTAGCGATCCACAAGATCGAGAATGCCGAGTGACTCGAACGCCGTGTCAAAGTAGGGTTGTGACCCGCGGAAGTTCATCCCGTCTACGTACAGAATGTCGCCGCCGCGGACATATCCCGCCGCGGGCAGTATGGTGAACTCGTCGGGGTAAGTCGCCGCTTCGTTGATATCGTCGGTCTGCGACGTCGGAGTCGGAACCGGAAGTGCCCAGTAGGTCCAGAACGAGTTGTTGTTTCTGGCGCCGTAAAAGTGCCATATCGTGTCACCGGGCACAAACAGGTTGTCGTTGAGATCGATGTTGTACCGGTCTTCGACCAGGTGTCCTGCCCTCGACCAGGTGGAATCCATCTGGATCTGTACCCACGTCCGGTCGCCGGCTGATGCCGTACCGACCACGTCGTATCGAAGGTCATCGACCAGCGCTTGCGGCGGTGTGGCGACATTCGGGCCGTCGACACGGACAAAACAATATACGGCCGCGCCGCTGGACGTATCACCCGGCACGTGAAATCCCACGCCGACGTCCGGATCAATCACATCCACCCGGGCGGAGTCACCCGGTTGAATTCTCGCGCTGCTAGAAGGCAGGATGTCCTGCGCCATGTCGGCTCTGGCCGTACCGGTGAGCGTGCCGTCTTCGGCGAAGTTATCCTGAAACATGTCAATGTCACGACCACTCCACTGTGGGCCTTTTGCATCGACGCGGTACAATTCGACGTCATCAAACAACGGCGCGTGGCTGTGGCAGGCGCCGCTGCCGTATACCCCGCACCAGAAACCGCACATATCGCGCACGCCCAGTGCGATCTGCACGTGGATTGCGCCCGGGTCGATAAACTGGCTGATCGAAATGGTCGATCGCAGCCAGTCTTTACCGCCGAGATCGAACCTCATGAAGGGGTCATACAACCAAGCGCCGGGGCAGCCGTCCGAGTCGATCGAACGAACGTACGGCCAGTAGAAAACCAGTGCATCAAGCCAGAGATCGCGGTAGACGTCAAACCGTAATTCCCACACGGAACCGGATCCGATCACCGGAATCTCGGGGGAGACGACGACGTTGTGGATATACTGGTCGCGTTCGTTACGATAGGGCACGGCCGCCTGGCCCGGCCAGCCGCCGCAGGCATACGTCG
>CAYUDF010000121.1:0-7376 GCA_964443465.1 uncultured bacterium | reverse complement strand
ATTACACTCGATTACAAAACGATTAACTTTCATCATCACCGCTTGCGGTCGGCGGTTCTGTGTCCCATCAGGCACTTGTCTTATTGTGCTATCAGCTGACCATCTTCAATTTTCCTGTTTCGCGCGCAGTTATCCAACGGGGGGCCCGCCATGTTGTCGTATCAACGATCAAACTGGTTCCAATCGGACAATCACGTCTTTTTTTTACTCATTATAGTGGCGCTGGCTGCAATCTTTACGGGTTTACCGGCCGAGGCGGTGGCACAAACCGCCCAACCGGAAAACTCGCAATCGCGATATGCGGTCGCAATCGACGGTGACGTCGCCGTTGTGGGCGCGTCGTGGCAGGACGGATACGCCGGATCGGCCTACGTCCTCCGGCGCTCGAGAGACAACTGGGAGATCGAACAAACCCTCACCGTCGACGCCGGGCCTTACGCCAGGTTTGGCAATTCGGTGGCGATCGACGGTGACTACATTGCTGTCGGTGCACCGTGGCACGATCTGTTTCGCGGGGCGATTTATATATACCGGCGCGACGGCCGCGAGTGGAAACTCCAGCAGACTTTAACGGCCGGCGATGCAACACCCGACCAACGGTTCGGCGCAACGGTTGAATTCAGCGACGGTGCGCTGGTCATCGGGTCCAAAAACGCAGCGCCATACAGATACGAAAGAGCAAACGACCGGTGGAATTCCCGCGGGCGGGAAACGGCGACGATACAAAAAGCAGATGCCGTTACCGTCGCTCAAACCACCGACGTAATCGCCGCCATCGCTAACCGCTTCGATCCGCCACCGGTATTTGCCAGCGCAGCTGGCGACAGCCTGGAATGGATTACCGCCTCCGACGGCGTGTTCGAGGAACGCGTCGAGATCAAGTGGTCGCCGGTGGACCTGGAAGCCATCCTCTACAAGATCCTCCGCGACGGCGCGCTGATCGGGATCACTTCGAGCGAGGACTCCCTTTACGACGACACAACCGGCGACCGCGGGGTCACCTACAACTACTGCGTTGTGGTTCAGTATATGTCCGGCGGTGAGGGCACACCGTTGTGCGACGGCGGCAGCCGCATCATCCGCGCCCCCGAACACCTCACAGCATCCGACGGTACGTTTGTCGATGGCATATACCTGCAGTGGGAGGACCGGTCGTCCGTCGAAGACGGATTTTTTATCCGCCGCGACGGCGCACCGATCGACACGGTGGGCCGTAACACGATTTTCTATATCGACGAAACGGCGGTTTCGCTGACCGTGTACACCTACGAGGTGTCCGCGTTCGACGACAACGGCGACGAATCGGCGGCCGATACCGACACTGGTTTCAGGGGTGTCGTGCTGCCACCGCTCGAAGTGGCCGCCACCGACGGCGAGTATGCAACCGACGTGTGGATCACATGGACCGACCAGGGCGACGAAACCGGATTTGTGGTCACGCGGGTCAATCTGACGATTCCGGATTCGACCGTTATCGATACCACAGCGGCGGATACAGAAGGGTACTTCGATAACACCGCCGTTTCCGGCATGCGCTACCGATATTGTGTACACGCGCTCGATATTTCAGGTGTGTTGTCGGTGCCGGGATGTGACGAGGGCGGTATCGACCTCGCACCTCCGACAAACGTCGCCGCCAGCGATTCGACCTTCGACGATCGCATACAGGTCACATGGGAAGACGCAACGGAACTCGCGAGCGGTTACTACATCTGGCGCGACGGCGCACCGCTGGACACCGTGGGCGCGGCGGTGCAGACCTACAACGACTACGAAGCCATTGAGAATACAACGTACACCTACTGTGTGATTACCTACAACGACAACAGTGGCGAGTCGGCGCCGACCTGTGACGACGGCTTCCGGATGATCGTCCTGGCGCCGATGGAAGTGGCGGCCAGTGACGGCGACTACGAGAACCGCACAGAAATCACCTGGGAAAGCAGTTCGAACACCGTCGCGGTATTCAAGATCTTCCGCGACGGCGTGTTTATCAAATCGATGGGCGCCGGTGCTCGTACGTACGCCGACGAGGGTGGGACGGCTGGACAGGATTACGTCTACGGCGTCCAGGCGGTGACGGGACTACTGGAGACGTCGACGACATCAAACGACACCGGCCGGCGCGAACTCGAGGTGCCAATCGATGTGGTCGCAACGGAGAATGAATTCGAAGACCGCATCGAGATCGCCTGGATCGATCGATCCAGCGTCGAGACGGGATTTGTCATCTATCGCACGGCGGATGGCAGCGCAGTGACCGATTCGATCGGTGAGACGGGCGCCAACACGTCGTCTTTTGTCGACCGGACGAGCGTGCCCGGCACAACCTATCTGTACCAGATCGCCGCGTACGACGTCACGGGAGAGGCGCGCGGCGAGTCGGAGCCCAGTGAGTCGAGCAACGAGGCCGAGGGCATCCGGACACTGGCGATGCCAATTCACGTCGAAGCTTCCGACGGCGACTATGAAGACCGTGTTGAAATCGTCTGGGAAGACAAATCAAACGCGGAGGACGGCTACCGCGTGTACCGCGATGGCCTTCCGCTAGACGAGACGCCGGACAACGTTACTTCGATGTACGATACGGACCCGCTGTTCGGTATAACGAGTGAATACAGTGTCGAGGCGTTTGATCTGTACGGCGCATCGGATTCCGACGCGGATTCGGGTTATACAACTATCCTGGCGCCAGTCTCTCTCAACGCATCTGACGAATACGAAGATCGGATCGAGCTGCGTTGGGTGGATTTGTCGGAGATAGAGGAAGGCTACGTCCTGGTCACCGAATCAATGGGAGTGACACTTAGTACCGACATACTGGCGGCGGGATCGACGTATTATACGGATGACGACGCCAATTCAGACGTGACCTACACATACCGCCTGCGGTCGTTCGCGGGCGCTGACACATCGTCCGAGGTAGCGGACACGGGAATCAGGCCGATCGTGTTGGAGGACCCGATCGAAACAACAGAGATAAACATCAAACTCACGGCTGCAGACGAGGACGGGGCCGACTATTTTGGCGGTTCGGTAGATGTCGACGGGCGCCTGGTGATTGTGGGAGAACACCATGACCGCGCGGCTGGCAACAGCGCGGGCGCCGCGTATATCTTCTCAGAGAATCCGGATGGCACGTGGTCACAGGAACAGAAATTACTCGGAGCCGCGGCCGAGGACCGGTTTGGCCAGGAGGTCACAATCTCCGGAAACCACGTGCTCGTCGGCGCCCCTTATAAGGACGAGCACACTGGCAGGGTATATTCTTACTTCCGCAATGCAAACGGAACGTGGGATCCCACAGGCGATTTTATTTCCACAGGTACTATTGATTCCACAGTTGCGGGCGATTGGTTTGGATGGTCTGTTGATATGGAGGGCGACATCGCCGTCATTGGCGCGATCGGCAGTAAAGTAGGGGGAGTCAACGCAGGCAGGGTGTATATCTTTCAGCGATCGGGTATCGAATGGAGAGAATCATATCGGTTCCATTCGGGCGATCCCGAAGCTGACGACCTGTATGGCCACAATGTTGCGATTAGCGGGAATATAGTTCTCGTCCATGCCCGCGATGATGACGATGCGGGACCAGATGCCGGTGCAGTTTACGTGGTCCGCCTGGAGCAGGATTCGGTCGGCACTGTCGTAAACCACGAACAGGAAGCAAAGCTGACTGCCGGCATTTACGCCGCGCCCGATAGACGAATCGGTCCCTGGATGGGGATCAGCGGCGACCTGGCGGTGTTTGGCGTCTATAAACATGAGGGAAATTGTGCTCTGGTAGAACCGGGATTCGCTCTTGTATATAGACGCGATACATTCTCCGGGCAATGGAACGAAGAAACGCTTCTGCCCGCCAGCGACAGCGATGAGTGTGCTTTGTTCGGCTATAGCGCCGTGGTCCACGGTCAACGCGTCGCTGTGATTGCCCCCAGCGAGGAACCAGGTGACCAGCGTCTGGAAACACATATTTACGACCGCAATACCGACGGCACGTGGACGAAAAAACGCAAAGTACTCACCTCAGATCCCGGTCCCGGCGGGACCCCGTGGCCCTTTGTGTCGTCCGTGGCGATGAGCAGCGACCGCCTGGTAACGGGCAGTTGGCTGGAAAACTGGACAGGAGCCGCCTATGTCCAGGTTCTGGTTGCAAGCCCCGGCCGGGTCACCGCTTCGGACGGCACGGTCGACGGTTTCGTTCACGTCGGGTGGAGCGACCGGTCCGACAATGAGGAACGATTTGATATATACCGGGACGGCCTCAAATACGCAACCGTGGGCGAAAACGTCACGTTTTTTGACGACGTCGAAGCGGAGCCCGGCCGGACATACGAATACGCCGTGGCGGCATACAGCGGCACGATAGATTTCGAGTCGGTTCGTATATCGGACTACGGATGGCGTCCCCCGGACGGTCATATCAGCGGACGGATCAACGCACAAACCGGTTCAGGTGTAGAAAACGTATCACTGTGCCTGGAACCGGCCCCGACAAGGGCCCTGCTGTTCGATGGCGCCGGTGGGCACGTGAGGATCCCGGACGACGGCACGTTTAACTTCCGCGCGGACGAGGATTTCACCATAGAGGTGTGGTTCAGCTACTCGGGTACAGACCTTTCACCCCGCCTGATTACGAAACTGAAACCATACACAACCTACAACGAGCGCCCTTTCGACATGAGATTGAATCTATGGGGTAACCCGTCCTTCAGCATATCCGACGGAACCAATTTTGCACGGGTGCACAAGCAGGGGATTAACCTTGGTGACGACCGGTGGCATCACATTGCATGCGTACACGACGCCGACTTACGGCTATTGACAATGTATATTGACGGCGTCGAGGAAGCCTCCGTCTCTACTTCCCAACTGGGTGATATCACAAATTTCAGCGATGTTTTCATCGGCGGGTTAGAGGAAGAATCCTGGTTTGGAGGACAACTGGACGAATTGCGGGTGTGGAACACGGCGCGAACACCGGCCGAGCTGGCTTCGACTTATTCGACGCCGCTGACGGGTGAAGAGGAGGGCCTCATCGGATACTGGCCCTTCGATGCTTTTAGCGGCTCGATCGTCACAGACTTCGCCGGCGACGCGCAGTACGGTGTGTTTGTCGGCGGGGTGTATCGCACCGAAGATACCGCTCCGCTGGATGTGTGCGGTCTGACCGACAGCGATGGTAATTACGTCCTGACCAACATCCGCTACGCCGAAAACGGGACTGAGTTCCGGATACGGCCGTCACTTGACCAACGAGAGTTCTCCCCGGCAGTGCAGAAAGTCACACTCAACCGCGGCCATCCGGTTGAAAACCAGGTCGTTTTTGCTGACATTTCATCCCACGAAGTCAGCGGTATCGTGCAGTTTGCCGGCACGGAGTGTTTCGAACCGGACGTTGACATTGTTGTGAACAGCGCAGTGAGTGCGAAAACAGACAAAAACGGCAAATTCACTCTACATCTATCCCAGGGCACACATACGATCAAGGCGCGTCTGGACGACTATACATTCCGCGTTGCTTTTGACGGCGACACGCTGGCCACCGACAGCATCACAATCGATGTGGCAGACGACCTGCAGGACCTTGTATTTCTCAACGAGAGTACTTTCCCGGTTTCCGGAAAGGTGGGGGGTGGCTGTGGTCGTTACGTTGGCGAAATCAGTCTTCGTTTTCGAAGCGAAAACAATTGTCTCGACACAACATTTGTCGGCAATCCCGCGTATGCGATCGAACTGCCGCCGATGCGGTATTTCGCCAGTGCAACGGTCGACCGCGAGACGATACCCGAATCACTCAACAGTCCGGATGTGATCGAGTTCTTCCAGAACCTCGGTGAGCGTGAGGTCAACCTTGTCGCTATCGCAGATACTGTGCTCATCGACGACACACTCGATTTTGTTTACCGGGCTCCGTTAAGGATAACGGTTGAGGGATTTGAATCTTATGTAAATCCGGCCTGTCCGCAGCTGGCACTGGACGACGGGACGTTGTTGTCACCCGGTCTGCCAATTGTACCCCAGGGAGAATTCGTGGATCTGACAATTTTTGTGGGAGAAGCGTACGGCGACTCGATATGCCCCCTTGATACCGGCATGGTCGTGGTCTTTGACGAAATCTCCGATCAGGAAAATGATCCCGTCACCCTTACCGTTGAGGATGGAGTCGCGTATTACACAACCTTTGCCAGCTCGCCCAACCTGTTTCGAGGGCGTACGGAGGGGACGATAGACCGGTCGTACCAGAAAGCTTTAACAGTGAAAGCTGTCGTGGATGGCCGGGCGCCGGTTGTTGAGACGGAGTGGTTGCTGGTGACAGGCCACATTGCGCCGGCTGGGGCCGAGTTCGTTACGGTACCCACATCAACGGTTCCGCTGTTTGTGCTGCGCGACCCACCAGGCGATGGCTCTTACGCTTACCTGGAGGAGGGTATGACGGTCTGCAACAGATTGAGATGGACCGATTTCTCAATCAGCCAGGGAGCTGGAGCTGTTTGGCAATATAAAGCGGGGGCAACCACGGCTGCGTGGTTTGGATATTTAGTTGGCACGGAAGCTAAAGTAAAGGCCCATTTCACCACTGAAGGAAAGCTTCTTGTTGGCGCTCGGTGGTCAGGCTCAACCACACTCGATCTTTGTGTAACCACGACAGAGCGTATCTCGACTTCGGGAGAAGATGACTTCGTTGGCAATGAAGCAGACATTTACGTCGGAGCGGGTCTTACATTTCTGTTTTCGGAGGTAGGTGTTATAGACACCAGCGGTTGTGTTGTCGAGCATACAACGGCCATAGGTTTTGAACCCGATTCGATTCGCACGACCTATGCGTTTACCGAACACCATATTACCGATGTTCTTATACCGGAACTTAACGCCAAAATTGCTTATTACGAGTTGCAGCCCGATCCGGATTCCGTAAGCGCCTTCACGAATATCCTGAACCGGTGGCAGTATCAGGTTGACTACAACCGGCTTGACAAGCTGAGCCAGGAGGACACAGTAGTTGTCGGTCGACTGAACATGTACGCGGATTCGTTACGGCCTCCAATCATCGTGCCGAGAAGGAAGGAAAACCGTTCATTCAGTTCAGGTGTGGATTATGAGTACAGTCGCTCGTTGGACAGCAACAGCGTAAGAACCAACCAGGTGGTTGGTTTCATAAAAGGCGAAGGTGAATTCGCAGCTAATTTTGGCGTCGCGGAAAATTGGGAATTCAAGATCGGGCTCGCGCTTGAAACGGAAGCCAGCATGATGGAGCCCTGGTGGTGGGATCATGTAGAAGAAAAGAAAAGCTGGACCGTTGGATATGTACTGAGCGACGACGATATCGGGCGGATCATCTGCCAGCAAGGCGGTAATGGCAATATGCACACAAT
>CAYUDF010000120.1:0-7388 GCA_964443465.1 uncultured bacterium | reverse complement strand
CGTCCCAGTACCTGGGCAACTTTCTGGAAAAGAAAAATATCAGGCTGACCACCGAGTTTGACACGGGGTCGGTCGACAGTTCGAAGAACAAGCTGGTTTCCTACGATGGTGTGGAAATCGATTACGACCTCCTTGTGATTGTCCCGACAGTGATGGGAGCAGACGTAATCGGTAATTCCGATATGGGAGACGATTTCAATTTCGTTCCGACGGATCCGCACTCACTCCAGCACAAGGAATACGAAAACGTATTTGTCATCGGTGACGCGACGGATACACCTACGTCAAAAGCGGGGTCCGTAGCGCACTTCGCCGCTGAGACAGTATTTGAGAACATCATGCGCTTTATAGAGGGGCGCGCTTTGGTTTCAAATTTCGATGGTCACGCAAACTGCTTCATCGAGTCTGGATTTGGTAAAGGGTTGTTAATCGACTTCAACTATGACGTCGAGCCCCTGCCGGGCAAGTTCCCACTTCCGGGAATCGGGCCGTACTCTCTCCTCGAAGAGACCCGGATGAACCACTGGGGCAAGATGATGTTCCGCTGGATGTACTGGAACCTGCTCCTCAAGGGCGCTGAGCTGCCGATCGAGGCCCAGATGAACATGGCGGGAAAGAGGCGTTCGGCATGACGGAAATTAACAGGTCAATACCGCTGGAGGAGCGTATCGACAGTATCGACGAGAAACTCAGCTATATCACACGGGAACTGGACGCGCAAAGCCGCGCCCGCCGGGAGCGCAGCGAGTTGATGGACGACCTGGGATTCGTAGGAAAGGATCTGTACCAGACAGCGGTTACGGAACTCGAACAGGTCGCGCCCTACTTCGACACACAGGACCTGACGCACTTGTTCAAGCGGGTTCTCAGAAACGTCAGGACGATCAACGAGCTCCTGGACAAACTGGAAGGCTCCGTCGACTTCATAAAGGACGCCAGCCCGCTTACGGCGGACGCGTTTCACGAACTGCTCCAGAAGTTGGACTCTATCGATCGAAAGGGTTATTTCGAGTTTCTCAGCGAAATGGCAAAGATCATCGACACGGTTGTGTGTTCGTTCACGGCGGATGACGTGAGGGCGCTGAGGGAGAATATCTCGCCGATTATCAGCACGGTAAAAAATATGACACAACCCGGAATGTTGTCGGCCGCCAATAATGCGGTGAACTTCTACGAGCAGATGGGAGTGCCGGTCGATGAGGACATCTCGGCCTGGGCGCTTCTCAAGGAATTAAACGACCCGGAAACCAGGCGAGGCCTGGCGTTCATGATCAGATTTATGAAAAGTATGGCATCGAGCCGCTATGAGCTGCCCGCATCGGGTCGCCCATCGGATCAATAATCAAGGAGGATATTCATGGCCACCATGGAATTTAACGGTGTGAACGTCGAGGTTACCGATGAAGGATTTCTGGCGAATCCGGACGACTGGACCGAAACCGTCGCAGGCGGTATCGCGAAAGAAGAAGGTATCGAGCTCAACGACGAACATTGGAAAGTCATAAATTACATGCGCGAAGATTTCAAGGCGAACGGTAAGGTGCCGACGATCCGCCGGCTGAAGAACTCCGGCGGAGTACCGATCAAGGAGATCTATCGTTTGTTTCCCAAGGGACCTGCCAAAAAGGCGGCCAGAATCGCTGGATTGAGCAAGCCGGAAGGCTGCGTGTAACATCCCGGTTGGTGTGTAAAAGGAGGCCATCATGGCAGCAGAGGAAAATGGTTCAATTGAAAAGGTGTCCATCATCATCTCGCGGGGGTCCCTTGACGGGGTTTACCCCGGTCTGATTATGGCGAACGGCGCCCGCATGGAAGGTATCGAAGCCAACCTGTTTTTTACGTTTTTTGGCCTCGAGACCATCATGACGAAGCGCTGGAATAAAATCAAGGTCGCGACTGTCGGCAATCCCGGCATGCACATGCCGACGATACTCGGCGCGATTCCCGGCATGTCCGCGTTTGCGACAATGATGATGAAAAAAGAGATGGAAAAGATCGATATTCCCCCTGTTCCGGAATTTATCGAAATGGTCCATGATGCCGGCGCTAACCTGTACGCGTGCAGGGCGACGGTCGACATGTTTCATCTGTCTGAAAAAGATTTTTGCGAGCAAGTGGACAGTGTCATAAATGTGGGCAAGTTCTACGAGCTTGCAGTTGGCGGACAAATCATATTCACCTAAAGGGAGGTTGTTGAATGTCCAGATCAATTACGAAAACGCTGGTTGGCGTTTTGCTGGCGGTGTTTGCGAGTGCTATGCTTACGGTCCCCGCGGACGCCACTACGGGTTATTTCTCTCACGGTTACGGAGTCAAGTATAAAGGTATCGCCGGCGCCGGTTCCGCGCTGGCGTTGAGCAGTCTCGCTGCGGCTAATAACCCCGGCGCGATGGCATTTATTGGAACACGATACGATTTTAATCTCGGTATGTTCAGCCCCGATCGTTCGTACACGGTGACCGGTAATCCTACCGGCGCCCAGGGTACGTTTGGCCTGATGCCGGGTAAAGTTGAAAGTGAAAGCAAGTATTTCGTCATCCCAGCGCTGGGCGCCAACTGGACGCTGCGTGAAGACCAGGTGTTTCTCGGTGTTTCTGCCTACGGCAACGGCGGGATGAACACCGACTACCCGACCGCGACGTTTGGTGGCACGCAGCCGACGGGTGTCGATCTTCAGCAGATGTTTATCGCTCCGACGATCTCCGTAAAGATGGAGGAAATCCATGGCCTGGGATTTACCCCGATCGTTGCGTATCAGCGTTTCGAGGCCAAGGGTATGCAGGCGTTCGGCATGTTTTCTACGGACGACACAAAACTCACCAATAACGGTTATGCCAACTCCTGGGGTTTCGGATTCCGCCTGGGATATCTCGGCCAGCTGCACGAAAAAGCGTCGATCGGCGCGAGTTACCAGAGCAAGATCTGGATGAGTGAACTTGACGAATACGCGGGCCTGTTTGCGGAAAAAGGTGACTTTGATATCCCGTCAACGTGGGTCGTTGGACTCGGTCTGTTTCCGAAGGAAAACATCAAGATTGCCATTGACCTGCAGCAGATTGTCTACGAAGACGTCAAAGCCGTCTCCAATCCGATGATGCCCAACCTGCAGAATGCCATAATGGGTGACGCGAATTACCTGCTCGGTGCGCCCGAGGGCGCGGGCTTCGGATGGCAGAACATTTTTGTTATTAAAGGTGGCGTCGAGTGGCAGAGCAGCCCCAACTGGGCGTGGCGCGCGGGCTACTCCTATAACGAGCAGCCGATTCCCGAGACGGAAGTTATGTTTAACATCCTCGCCCCGGGTGTGCAGCAGCACCACATAACGATTGGCCTCTCGACGATCGTGAAGGATCGTCACGAACTGAGTTTCTCGGGCATGTATTCGCCTTCGAATTCGGTAACAGGACCGAATCCGCTGGATGCCCCGGGTGCCCAGACAATCGAAATCGAAATGAAACAGTTCGAACTCGTTGTCGGGTATTCGTTCTTTTAATCGGGCCTGATTCGAAATCGAAAAATGGCCGGGAGGGTAATCGCCCGGCCATTTTTTCAACAGCAAATCGGAAGATCAACAATGAAGAATAAAACATGCTGGTTGGCGATTCTCGCTCTTGCCGCGGGGGTGCTGATGCCGGTTGCGAGCGCGGACGCCACGAACGGTTATTTCACCCACGGGTACGGCATCAAGTACAAAGCACTTGCCGGCGCCGGAGTCGCGCTGCACCTGGGACCCGATGCCGCGGCGACCAATCCTGGCGCTATGGCTTTTGTTGGGACTAGTTACGACGTTTCGCTCGCGGTATTTAATCCAAACCGTGAATACACAGTAACCGGTGACCCTTCCGGCGCGCAGGGGACTTTTGGTCTTGCACCGGGAACGGTAGAGAGCGATTCAAAACTGTTTTTTATCCCTTCGTTGTCGGCCAACTGGTGGATCAACGAGGACGAAACCATATCGGTGGGTGTGACGGCCTACGGGCACGGGGGAATGAATACGGACTATCCAACGGCCACATTTGATCCGGGGGGTATGTTCGCCAACACCACTCCAACGGGTGTAGACCTGGCGCAATTTTTCGTCGCTCCGACGATCGCTTTGAATGTCGCCGAAAAACACGGTTTTGGGATCACTCCAGTTTTTGCTTACCAGCGATTTGAAGCAAAGGGACTGGCTGCGTTTGGCGCCATGGGATTTTCGTCGGCGCCGGACAAGCTGACAAACAACGGCCACGCCAACTCGTTTGGTTATGGTCTCAGGGTCGGGTATCTGGGCGAGATTCTGGGGTACATGTCCGTGGGCGCCTCCTTTCAATCCAAGACTTATATGGCCAAGTTCGACGACTACGCCGGGCTTTACGCCGAACAGGGCGGTTTTGACATCCCGGCGAGCTGGACGGCGGGTGTGGCCCTGGGATTTACCGGAATGGGAATCGCTATCGACGTACAGCAGATTCTTTACAGCGGTATCAAGTCGATTAACAACCCGCTGTTGCCAAACCTGCAACAGGCCCTGCTGGGCAGCGACAACGGCGCCGGCTTCGGCTGGCAGGACATGACCATTGTCAAAACGGGCGCCTGGTACCGAACCAATGCAGGATGGATGTTTCGCGCCGGTTATTCGTACGGTGGGCAGCCGATTCCGGACAGCGAAGTGTTGTTTAACATGCTCGCGCCAGGTGTTATCGAACAACACCTGTCGATTGGTGTGAGTAAAGACGTTGGTTTTGATAAGGAAATAAGTCTGGCTGTTACGCACGGATTTTCAAACACCGTGTGTGGTCCGAACCCGCTTGAAATTCCCGGCCAGCAGTCGATCAAACTGAACATGGACCAGTGGGAAATCGGTCTCGGGTTCACGTTCTAGCGGAGATCCAGAAAGGAATTCTTCAATGTTTAGAAATAAAATATATGTCTTGTTGGCGATTATCACGCTCGGGTTGACTGGCGGGCTGGTTTCGCAGGCCCAATCGGCCGATGGTCCGGAGTACGGGGTATATCAATACGTCGTCAAAAACGCATCGGGCACACTCGATGAGATCACATCGGCGATCGAAACCGGTGTCGTGGACGCAGACGGCTGGCAACTGCTTGCCACCGTGGACGCGGGCGTACCCGAAAAATGCGAATATCATGCGCGTGTGTTCATACTGTACAACGCCGCACACGCCGCTCAGATCCTGGAACTCAATCCCCGGACGGGCCCATTCGCCGTCGTGGAGAGGGTCAACCTGTTCGAAGACGAACGCGGCACCCACGTGTCAGTCGTGAATCCGTATTCGATCGTCCGCACAGTGTTGATGGATGATCCGGCTTACGAGAAGCTGGCTGGGGAACGGCTGGAAGCGTTACGTGCCGTTATCACAACGTCGGTCGAAGGAACGGTGACGGACGAACAGTACGGACAGTTAAGAAACGAGGGTTTTATTGGTAAGACGATGGGTGTGGTTGCGGGAGGAAAATTCGGCGACCTGATCGATGAGAAAGCGAGTGTCCAGGGTGGAGACCTCGCGGCGGTTGCGGCCGGCGTGCAGGCGGGGCTCGGCGAGACGGGGAAAAAATGGGGCATTCACCTCGTTTTCGAAGTGGAGCTGCCGGGATCAGACGCCGTGCTTTTGGGTGTCACCGGTACCCCCATGGACAGTAAATCTTTCGATATCGTCAAGGCGGGAACCGACGAGGACCGTTCGGATTTCGGTTGCCCGGGTATTTCGCACGCGGCTGCTTATCCGCTCGAACTACTTGTCGTCAAGGACGGTGATACCGTAAAGGTGCAGTGGGTCGAAGCGATGTTCCGTATGAAGATGTATTTTGAGGATGCCGGGAAGTGGGCGTTTATGAACAACATGAAGATGCCCGGATCGATCGACAAGGAAATGAAAAAGCAGGTTAAAAAAGGACTCGAATCGGGTTAATCGTTTACCCTCCTCCGTAAATATCCGATTATTGAGGCCTCAGGCGCCCGGATTTCTCCGGGCGCTTTTTTTTGAAATGTGTCCGATCGGACACAGATGCCGTCAAAAAATTGTGTCCAACTGGACACCATGTCGGTTTTCAAATTATATTCATTCATCATAACGCATTATATATCAAAGAGATAGCGAGCCTGGCGAAGTCTGGTCCCGTGCTTGCCTTATAGCTGGGTGAGACACGATCAGTAACCAGCCCGGAGGGGCTTGAACTTTTAAGGAGGATCATCATGTGGACCAAACGTAACATTCTCATCACAGGGGTTGCATTCGTCGCCATGGTTGCGGTGTTTGTTGCCACTTTCGACTGGGATTTCGACAAGGAAGAAGACACGAACAGTGTTGTTGTCCGGACCCCACGGCCTTCCAGACCGGCGGTGCCGGTTGCACTCAACGCGCTTCCGTCCGGCTCGCAAGCACCCGGGCACGTCGATACGGAAGAACCCGTTGCGGTGACACCGGAGCCGCCGAGGGAGGTTACCTACGAAGAGGCCGAGACCGCGTACAACGAGCGCCGCTACGAAGACGCGACCGAGCTGTTCACGCGTTACACCGAACGCAGGAGCGAGAATCCCTGGGGGCACTATATGCTCGGACTGTCGGCGTGGAAATCGAAGGATTTCGAAGCTTCTGAAGCCGCGTTCACCCGCGCCCTGGAGCTCGACAGCAAACACTTCAAGAGCTACATAAATCTCAGCCGCGTGTTGCTGGACACCAGCCGGCCGGCGGAAGCCCTTTCCTGCATCGACAGCGCCCTGGTAATCGATACCGAATCGAATCCTGCGTACCGCCTCCGCGGTCGCGCGTTTCACCAGCTTGGCCAGGTTGAAGACGCGATCGCCGCATACCGGCGCGCCATTCAGCTTGACGACAAGGACGCGTGGTCGATGAACAACATGGCGTTGCTGTTCATCGAACAGGAGTCTTTTGAAGAGGCGCTGCCCGCACTGGCGCGCGCCGTCCAGCTGCGAGACGACATCGCTCCTTTCCGGAACAACCTGGGTATGGCCCTGGAGAATACCGGGTACGTTCGGGCAGCCGAAGAATCATACGAAGCCGCCGTTGCCATCGACGACACGAATCAGAAGGCGCTGGCCAACTACGAACGTGTTTCAGCGGTGCAGGTGGATTCGATCACTGAGCCGATCGACCTGGCCGCTGTTGCGCAGGGTTTCATCGACGAGATTGCCACCTGGGCAGTTGCGATGGAAGACTGCGATCACCGCGAAGTTGCCGAAGCTGACGACGAGAGCCTTGTGATCAACTTCGCTGGAGAGAACGACGAGCCGGTAGAAACGTCGACGGCCGATGCCGACTCGACCGAAATCGACGGCTAACCGTCAGATGGGTGGATGGGCACGACGTGAAACACCCCGCTCCGGCTCTGCCGGGGCGGGGTGCTCGCTTTTAACCCCTTCCGCG
>CAYUDF010000119.1:0-7414 GCA_964443465.1 uncultured bacterium | reverse complement strand
GTGGGAGACCTGGACAAGCCGATGATGACGTGGAATCCATCACCAACGTCGCCAATTCTTGCCGTTGTGGGCGAGGACAATCTCCTCCATCTCGTCCGGATGAATCTCTCGGGAGCCAATACCAACACGGTTACGGATTTCAGCGGTAACATCCAGCAGATTATCTGGTCTGAGGACGGAACCCAACTGGCCGTGTCCGTGGTCACACGGGTTGTGGCGGGCGGACCGACCGTCAATGCGATATTCAGTGTGACCACGGCGGGTGATGCGACGCTGCAAGACTCAGCAATTCCGGGTGACAGGATTTATGATATCGCGTGGTCGCCCGACAACCAGTTCCTGGTCTACCGGGTTGTTCGATCCGGCCAGACATGGTTTGAGCTGCTCGACGTCGGAGGAAGCACAGATTTTCTCGGTGCTGTGGTTATCACGCCGGCGGTGAGCGACAATAACCGGCCGGAATACGCCGCGGAAATGGACACCGGGTGCCGGTATGACGCCAACGGTTTCATTTACATGTTAAATTTTAACCAGGCCACGCCGACCGTCAAGATTATGGACATTTCGGGAGCTCTGCCCTAGGGGAGATCGCCGGAATACAGGCATTCAGTTTTAAAAAATTCAGCGCCTCCGCCAGGCAAAACGGGGGTGCTGATTTTTTTTGTGCCTCCCAAATTGCGGCGGTGTGTTAATGTAAACCGCGACCGGGGCAGGGAAATCCTGATATTCTGATTATAAGCCTTTTAAGGAGAATCTCTTGAGTGATTTGATCCGGCTGAAGAACCTCACGATATTCGGGTTTTATGGCGTTTCGCCGCAGGAACGGGAAGTCGGACAGAAGATTCAGATCGATCTGGACCTCCACGCCGACCTGGCCGCTGCGTGTTCCAGTGACTCGCTCCAGGATACGATCAATTATGAGTCCATATACACAACGGTGATGGAACTGGTTGGCGAGGGCAAGCGGTATCGTCTGCTGGAATCACTGGGCGAAGAAATCTGCGAAGCGCTTCTCTCGCAATACCCGGTAAATAAAGTGGAGATCTGGTTGCGGAAACTCAGCCTTCCGTTCCCGAACAACCTGTCGTATATCGAAATACAACTGATGAGGGAAGCCCCTCATTTTTAATCACGGTGTCAGAACAAACGGTTTATCTGGCTCTGGGTTCCAATATGGGGCACAGGGAGCAAAATGTCCTCCGGGCGGTGCAATCGCTGTGTAACACCGATCTCCGCGTCTGCTCGTGCAGCAGCCTGTACGAATCGGATCCGGCCGAGGGGGTTGGCGGCGGCTGCTTCATCAACGCAGTTGTTGAAGTTCGTTCTTTACTTTCGCCGGAAGATTTGCTAAATCGTTTAAAGTCAATGGAAAAGTCGTTAGGCCGGACGGGCGGACACAACCGGCCCCGGGAGATCGACATCGATATCGTCAGTTTTGGGGACAAGGTGCTGGAAACCGATACACTGACGCTACCGCACCCGCGGTTCGACCACCGCGCGTTTGTGTTATTACCGTTACAGGAATTAGCTCCCGGATTTTGTTGCCCGCGCACCGGCCGTTCGATCGACCAGCTGGTCGCGGCGCTCACGGGAAAACAGCTGACGAAGCGCGCCAGCGCCCGTTGTATCATCCAGGACGAGCAGTGACAAAAAAAGACTACCAGGAACTCAAGAATACGATCCTTTCGCTGGGATACTCCGCGATCGCCATAGAGGGCAATATCGGTGTCGGTAAGACGTCGCTGGCCCGGTTGATGGTCCATCGGTTAGGCGGACAGCTGGTGGAAGAACGGGTGGACGACAATCCGTTTCTTGAACGCTTTTACGACGACATGGAGTCGTACTCGTTTCAGACCCAGCTTGTGTTTCTGATGAATCGGTATAAACAACAGCTGTCACTGGTTCAGACCGACCTGTTCGCCGACCTCATCGTGCTCGACTACATATTTGCCCGCGACCGCATTTTTGCCAACGTCACACTGAGCGACGAAGAGCTGGTGTTGTACGAACGGGTCGCCGATGAACTGGAAGCCAAGCTGATTAAACCGAAGCTCGTCATCTATCTACAGGCATCCAGTGCCGTGCTGTTTGAGCGGATCCAGATGAGGGGGAAGGT
Source organism: uncultured bacterium (assembly GCA_964443465.1). GTDB lineage: Bacteria > Krumholzibacteriota > Krumholzibacteriia > WVZY01 > JAKEHA01 > CAYUDF01. The sequence continues at coordinate 5,298 of CAYUDF010000119.1, read as the reverse complement.
GTTCGAACGGACGCTATCCCGGTCATATCTCGACGCGCTCAACGATGCTTTCAATCACTATTTTTTTAATTACAGCGAAGGTCCCCTGCTCGTTGTCAATACAGACGCGATGGATTTTGTAAACGACGAACGCCACTTCGCAGACCTCGTCGGGCGGATCAGTGAACCGGTAACCAACACCGAGTTCTACGTTCCGTCCTGGGAGACGACATGACGCGAAAAGATAAAAAAACAATTCAGACGATTCTCACCATGAAGCGCCAGAAGAAAAGAATCGTCATGCTCACCGCATACGACTATCAGACGGCACTGTTGGAAGACCGTGCCGGCGTGGATATGATTCTGGTCGGCGACAGCCTCGGCATGGTTGTCCTCGGCTACGAAAACACCATCCCTGTTACTCTGGAAGAAATAATTCATCACCTCAAGCCGGTAGCGCGTGCCCGGACCCGGGCGTTTCTGGTTGGAGACCTGCCGTTTATGAGCTACCAGGCCAGCGTGGTGGACGCGGTGCGAAACGCCGGGAGACTGCTGAAAGAGGGCGGAGCCGAAGCGGTCAAGCTCGAGGGAGGGCGCCGGATGGAAGCGGTGATCAAGGGAATCATGGACGCAGATATCCCGGTGATGGGCCATCTGGGCCTCACGCCACAATCACTCCATCAATTCGGCGGCTATCGTATCCAGGGCAAAGATTCCGGGGCGGCGGAGAAGCTGCTCGAAGACGCGAAATTTCTGGAAGACGCGGGCTGTTTCAGCATGGTACTCGAGGGGATACCGTGGCAGCTCGCGGAGGAGATAAGTGACGCGGTATCGATTCCGACCATTGGGATCGGCGCCGGTCCGAAGTGCGACGGTCAGGTACTTGTCGTCAATGACCTGCTGGGAATGGGCGACGATTTTTCTCCCCGTTTCGTCAAGAAATACGCCGACCTGGGACAGCAGATGGCCGATGCGTTCGATGAATATATCCGGGAGGTCCGGGACGGGGGGTTCCCGGATCTGGACCACAGTTATTCCAGGGATAAATAGCTTTTGGAACTGTTTGAAGACATCGGCGATCTGCGGAAATGGGTTTCCAGCAGGAAGCGGTCCGGTAAAACTGTGGTGTTTGTACCGACTATGGGCGCTCTCCACGAAGGGCATGGCGCTTGTGTTCGCACCGGTCGCGCGGTCGCTGGTGGCGCCCTGGTGGTTTCGATATATGTCAACCCGACCCAGTTCGCGCCGGGCGAAGACCTGGCCAGGTATCCCCGGACACTGGAAGATGACCTGGCGCTCTGCCGGCAATGGGGCGTCGACGCCGTATTCACCCCCAGGCAGAGCGACATCTATCCGGAAGATCGTACCGGACCTGTTTGGGTTACCGTAGACAATCTCACCGAACCGATGTGCGGCGCGGGCCGGCCCGGCCATTTCCGAGGCGTTGCAACGGTTGTGACAAAACTGTTCAACATCGTGTCTCCCGACGTTGCCGTGTTTGGACAGAAGGACGCGCAGCAGGCGCTGGTAATTCGTGAGGTTGTGAAACAGCTGGTAATGCCATTGGAATTGCGGCTCGCGCCCATAGACCGCGAACCGGACGGTCTGGCCAGAAGTTCCAGAAACCGGTATCTTGACGGGGAACAACGCCGGGTCGCCGCATCGATCTACAGGTCGCTGCGGCGCTCGCTCGAAATTGTTCGTTCCGGTGAACGTGACCCGGAAAAGGTGACAGCGGCGGCAACCACAGAACTCGTGGCCGGAGACGGGATTGACGTGGAGTACGTCGAACTGAGAAATGCCGCCGATCTTTCCACTTTGGAGACCGTTGATGGCAAGGTTATACTGGCCGTCGCGGCGTCTGTCGGGACGACGCGTTTGATAGACAATATTGTATTCTTCATCAACAAAAACGAATCTGTAGAAGAAACATTACTTTTTTAGGAAACAAATGAAAACAGCAGCTATCATTCTCGCGGCGGGCCAGGGGACACGGATGAAATCGGATCTTCCCAAGGTTCTGCATACCATTCAGGACCGGCCGATGGTGCTGTACGTCATTGACCGGGTGAATCAGTTAAATCCCGAAAAAATAATCGTGGTCACCGGATACCAGAGTGACCGGGTCCGCGACGCTTGCCGCGAGACCTGCGTCGAATTTGTTCTCCAGGAGGAACAACTGGGGACGGGGCACGCCGTTTTGCAGTGCGAAAAAGCGCTGGAGAACTTTGAAGGCACGGTGATCATTCTCAACGGAGACGTCCCGTGTCTGGGCGCCGACACTCTCGCCGGTTTCACCCGTTTTCACGAAACAGAAGGTGCTGCCGGCACGGTGCTGACGGCAAGAATCGCCGACCCGTCGGGTTACGGCCGGATCGTGCGGAGCTCCAACGGATCGCTGTTGAAAATTATCGAACACAAGGACGCTACCCAACCGGAACTCGAAATCGATGAGATCAATTCCGGTTTGTTCTGTTTTGACAAGAAAGCCCTGTTTGAAGCGCTCCACAACACCGACCGCGATAACGCGCAAAAAGAATATTACCTCCCGGACGCCATCGAAATGTTACGAAGCCGGGGTTTAAAAGTCGCAGCGTACTGCGTCGAAGACGAACGCGAGGTATCGGGAGTAAACACGGTCGAAGAACTGGAAAACGTCAGGTTGTTTCTCGAAGGCGAATCGTGATGGACCATCTGTACGCGCCGTGGAGGGCGGTATATTTGATGAACTTTGACAAGAAGGACGACGGCTGTCTGTTCTGTAACCTGCTGGCCGACCCGAACGATCGTGAAAACCTCGTGCTGGAACGAACGGATCTCTGGTATCTTATGATCAACCGGTTTCCGTACACCACGGGGCACCTGATGCTGGTCTGCAACCGCCATATCGAGTGGTTCGGGGATCTGACCGACAAGGAAAACAGCGAGATGACCCGGATGCTGGTGCGGAGCGAAAAAGCGCTGGTTTCCGCCTACAATCCGCACGCGGTGAACGTTGGCGTTAATATCGGCCGGGATGCGGGAGCAGGCGTCGAGGGGCACCTTCACATCCACCTCGTACCGCGGTGGCAGGGCGATACCAATTTTCTGACGGCCGTCGGCCAGACGCGCGTTCTGTCCGAGGCCCTGGAAGACACTTTTGACAAATTGAAAAAAGCGTTGGAATCGATCTGAGGAGGTCGGACATGGCCGCCAGAAGAAAAAAGAAAAAGCCGGTCAGGCGCAAGTCGTCCGGGAGTAGAAGCGCCGCTTTTGGCCAGAAACTGGCCGTGGCGCTGGCTCTCATCGTACTCGTGTTGTGTGCCGCCTCGGCGACGTTCAGCTTCTTTGTGCGCAACCGGACCGACGGGGGCGAAAACGGCGCGTTCAGGATAGAGGTGCTGAATGGTACCGGGAAAGCGGGCCTGGCCCACGAAGCCAAAAAAGGACTTCTCAACCGCGGTATCGACGTGATTGCTGTTGAGAACGCCGAGAACTTTGATTACCCGGAATCGGTTTTAATAGCCAGAAAACGGGACGTCGATGTCAGGATGCTGGGCGAAATCCTCGGTTGTAAAAACGTGATTGTGCAGATTCGGGAGGATTCGATCGAGGACGCGTCACTTATTCTGGGCGCTGACTACCGGGAACTTAATCTGGAGTGGAATGGCGATTAGGGGTTGTTGCCGGTCGCTGGTTTCTATATTCTGGACTTGCCGGGTGTTCGGCCCGGAAACGCAGTACGAAAGGAGGAACGGGTGGCAGCTCGCAGACGCCCGCTCGCGTTAGTTGCACTGATTTTATTCCTTGGAATCGTGGTCGGCACGGTGGTGGGCGAAGTCGTCGGCCTGTTGCTGCCGGAAGACAAGGTCATTCGCAAGGTGTTCGTGAATTCAACCGACTTTCACGTGGGACCCGTTCATATCGATCTTGTTGTGTTCAGTTTCACGCTTGGCTTTTCGCTGCGTGTGAATTTGATGAGCGCGATCGGCGTTTTTGTGGTCTCATTTATGTTGAAGTGGTACTGGTAACCGTCAGGAGTATTCAGAAGATGATTCCATTCGCATTGATCGGTCCGCTGGGCTGGTCGGAACTACTCATCATCTTTTTCATCATTTTGATCATCTTTGGACCTAGAAAGCTTCCCGAAGTTGCCGAGGCAATGGGAAAGTCGATTCAAAAGTTCAAGCGCGCTTCAAAGGACGCCCGGCGTGAAATTGAGAACGGGCTCGATGACGACGCAGATGACAAAAAAGAATAACCCGTCCGGTTTTGTAGTGGTTCCGGACGGGTTATTTCCTTAAAAAGGACGCTGTCGATCAGCGGGAGCGTCTGACTTTTTACAACCCCCTCCTCATGTCCTCGATGTCGGCATTTTCACGCAGCTGTCCGTACCAGTAAGTCACGTATGTCTGCACTTTCTCCTGGTGGATCTGGTCGTTGATCGCCGGCACGCGTTGTACAAACAACTCCTCGTCGACTTCCGACCTCTCCAGTACGCGGAATACGTAGTAGACGCCGTTGCTTTCGATTGGAGCGGATACTTCCTGTATGCTGATCGCCAGGGCGGTATAAGCAAACGGGCTGTTGGGTGAAATATTGGCGCCGATTGGATCGGAAACAGAAAACGGTTCCGGCCGTTCCACCGTGTAGCCGTATTCCTCGGCGGCCGGGTTGATACCGGTCTGCGTGGAATATACCTTCCTGTGAAACGCCGCGGCTTTTCGTAATGCCATGCTTTTCTGGCGCTGGCGGCGCAGGGACGATTCGACGCTGGATTTGACTTCGTCGAGCGGTCGAATGGACTCGGGCAGTTTCTCAACAACGCGGCAAACGTAGTAATTGAGTTCGTCGCTGAGTATGCCGCTCAGCGTGCCCGCTTCGTTTGTGAAAGCGAACCGGTTAACCGACGGCGAAAATCCCAGACCCGAGATCGGGAAGTTACGCTGGAAGGGCTCAGTGGTTCCCACCGTCAGCCCCAATTCCGCGGCGGCTTTGGTGAAATCGGTCGTCACAGCCAGTTCCTGCATGTCGCGCGCGACGGCGGACAACGAATCGATGGTGTGTGGCCCCGCCGTCAGCTCAATAAAAATTTCCTGAATATTATAACGAGTTGTCTCGTCTTCCGTTTCTTTTCCGATCAATTTGACCAGGTAAACCCCGTCGTCCGTCGGTATCGGTTGCGAGATTTGTCCATCGTTCATGATGGCCACCTGCGACATCACTTCTGTATCTCGCTGGGCCGCCGTAATCAGACCCGTCTCGCCGCCAACTTCCGCCGTGGGCGCCTGCGAATACGCGCGCGCCAGAGCGGCGAACTCTTCGCCATCCGCGATCTGG
>CAYUDF010000118.1:0-7446 GCA_964443465.1 uncultured bacterium | reverse complement strand
TGGGAGCCAGCGACACAAAAATTATTTTCAGGCACATACTGCCGAATTCACTGGCCCCGGTGCTGGTAGCGGCGACTTTTGGTGTGGCAAACGCGATCCTGATCGAAGCGGCGCTGTCGTTCCTCGGACTGGGGGTTCAGCCACCAACACCGAGCTGGGGAGAAATCCTCTCGACGGGCCGGCAGTATATCGAGATAGCGTGGTGGCTGGCGACATTTCCGGGGCTGGCTATTTTCCTGACCGTCACCGCTTATAACCTGCTGGGTGAGGGATTACGCGACGCCACCGATCCCAGGCTGATTCACTCCGACCCCCGCTGACAAGACGGGCAGAAGTGGGTGCCTCTGCCGCCGAGCACGATTCGTTGTACGACTTCCCCGCACGATACACACGTTTGTCCTGTTCTGCCGTACACCATCAGCCGATTCTGGAAACTACCCCGCGATCCGTCCGCCCGGCGGTAGTCCCGTATCGTCGATCCCCCGCTACGAATGGCGTTGCGTAACACGGTGCGAATCTGACGGAGCAGATCCCGGGTCTTTGCCGCGGCAGAACGTCCCGGCGTGGCCGGGTGGATGCCCGCGCGGAACAGCGATTCATCGACGTAAATATTTCCCAACCCCGACAAAAGCTTCTGGTTCAACAACAGAGATTTGATGGGAGCGGTGCGGCCCATGAGCATCTCGCGAAACTCGGGCAGCCGTATTTGAAACGGATCGGGGCCGATGTTCAGCCGCCCACCCAGATCCTCACCGGGACCCACCCAGAAGTATCCGAACCGCCGGGCATCGTAATACACCAGGCGGATACCGCCGTCCAGGCTCAGAACGGCGTGCCGGTGTTTGCGTCCGCTGTTTCGTGAATTCTTTTTTTCGACGATAAGATTGCCCGTCATTCCCAGGTGGATCACAAGGACGTCGCCACCGGATTCAAAATCCACTCGTATCGCCTTGCCAAACCGCTCTACGGTGGCAATTTTTCGCCCTTTGAGTACGGGAAAAGGTCTGCTGCCGGTTCGGTACAGATCCGGCGCGGACAGCTTTGCGCTTTTTACCGTTTTACCGCTCAACGGACTTCTTAATCCGCGAACAACAGATTCAACTTCGGGTAATTCAGGCATGGGGCAAATATACAACTTTCGTGACTTGTGGAAACGGAATCTTTATAGTGTAAACAGCATGAAGGAGTTTCCGGATCTATGAAAAATTACAAGAATGTTTTATTCAACGAGATCCTTCCCCGCGTAAGCAAACCAGGCCAGTACGCTGGGGGAGAACGCAATATCATCCGTAAAGACCACGCCGGCGTGGACATAAAAGTCGCGCTGGCTTTTCCGGACACTTACAGCATCGGGATGTCGCACCTCGGATTGAAAATCCTCTACCACATGTTGAACGGCCGCGAAGACGTTGTCGCCGAAAGAGTATTCGCGCCGTGGACCGACATGGAAGACCAGCTTCGCGGCCGGGGATTACCGTTGTGTTCACTCGAAACCTTTACCCCGATTTCCGAATTCGATATCGTCGGTTTTTCCATGCAGTATGAACTGTCGTTCACAAATTTTGTCAACATGCTGGAACTTTCCAGTATTCCCCAGTTAACGGCCGATCGCACGCTATCGGATCCCGTAATCCTCGGCGGCGGATCGATATCGATGGCGATGGAACCGGTGACACCGTTTTTTGACGCGATCCTCGTCGGTGACGCCGAAGACGTACTTTTTGATATCGTGGACACCGTTCGGGACTGGCGCAGAAGCGGCGCCCCCCGGGAGCAGCTCCACAGAAAACTGGCCGTGATACCGGGCATGTACATTCCGTCGCTCTACGACGTGGCCTACAACAGCGACGGGACGATCGCAGACATCGTTCACGACATGGCGGCGCCCGGACTGGTTGCCAAAACCACCGTCGGCGATATGGAAAACGCCCCGTTCCCGACGGAACCGCTTGTCCCGATCGTCCAGGTGATCCACGACCGTATCAACATTGAAATCATGCGCGGATGCCCGAACCAGTGCCGCTTCTGCCAGGCTGTGCAACATTACCGCCCGCTTCGGAAACGTTCGATCGGCAAGGTTCTGGAGCTGATCGACGCCGTCTACAAATCAACCGGGTACGAGGAAATCAGCCTCACCAGCCTGTCCACGGCGGATTATCCCGGCATCATAGACCTGTTGCAGGCGATCGGTGACCGGTACTCCCCGAGGCGGGTGAATGTTTCTCTTCCCTCCCTGCGCGTAGGACCCGATCTGGAGCACCTGCCCCGCCTGACCAGCACCGTTCGCAAGGGCGGTCTGACGATGGCGCCCGAAGTGGCTACCGACCGTTTGCGTGAGGTCATTCGAAAACCGATCAAAAACGAAGACCTGCTCGCCGGATGCCGGGCGGCGTATGAAGCCGGCTACCGCTTGCTCAAGTTTTACTTCCTCATCGGTGCCCCCACGGAAAACCAGGAGGACCTGAAAGGCATCATCCAGTTGTGTGATGAGGCAAGTCTTCTCAAAAAACAGGTGACTGGAGGCAAGGGGAGCCGAGCCCAGATCAACGCGTCCATTTCCTCTCACATTCCCAAACCACACACACCGTTCCAGTGGGAAGCGATGAACACACGAGAGGAACTGCTCCATAAACAGTCATACATTAAGTCGTTTCGCGCGGCAAAAGCGCTGAGGCTCAAGTTCCACGACGTCGATGTGAGTTACCTTGAAGCGGTGTTCGCCCGCGGCGACAGGCGTCTGGCCGGAGCCCTTTTGAAAGCCCGCGAAGCGGGAATCCGGATGGACGGTTGGGGGGAATGTTTCGACATCAACAAATGGTCTGAGATATTTCAGGACGTCGGTGTCGACCCGGACTGGTACGCACTGCGAGCCCGAAAAATCGGGGAAGTACTGCCGTGGGACATGATCGGCCTCAAAATCCCGGTCTCTCACCTGGCCAAGGAAAATCAGCGCGCAAACACGATCTGCTCGATATCCGGCGAATGAATCCCATTGTCATCTCCCGTACCGAATCGGCCCACCCGTGTTATTGACAGTCTGCGGCGAATTCTGTAGTATTATTACGATATCGTATTATCCGATATCGTAACATTATCTGTATTTTATACAAATGGAGGTAACATGGCGCTGAAATTCTTGTCTCCTATTCATAACGCTGGTCGCCAGATAGGGTTATACCTGGAAGCCAGAAACGCAGAAATGGCCCTCAGTCCGACCGAGGGCCACTTGCTTTCATACCTTCTCAGCTACAGTCCCGCCCCGGTTTCTGAATTCCACCGGGTATTCGGCATCAAACGGTCCACTCTCACCAGTATTTTTGACCGTATGGAAGCTCGGGGCTGGGTGGCCCGAGGTCCTTCGAAGCGCGACCGCCGGGCAGTACTGGTCGATCTGACCGAACACGGCCGAAATCGGGCGGACGCGGTTCAGCAGTCCGTCGAGCAACTGGAGTCCGGCATCAACCACGCTGTCACCCCGGATGAGCTCCAGGGATTCATCGCGGTGATGTCAGCGATCTCCAACGTCACCGGCATCATGTCAAAGGACCGCGGCACCGGCTGATCGTCAATCGAGGCGTGTGTAGGAAAGCTCCATCATCTTGAACATTTCGCCACCATCGGGTGACGGCATATACCACTCCATCACGTGGTGTTTGTCATCGATGACCCGAATGACTTCCCTGAACGGCATTTCCCCGTCCATCGTCGGCGACATTGTTTTACCGTCGAGTGTGATCGTTTTTCCGTTGTCGCTGCACTTGCCCGTGGCGCTTGTCATTCCCGTACCCATGTTGTCGATCCAGGCAAAACTGTACTCTCCGGTGGTGTTGTCGTATCCCATCAATCCCCTGCCTTCGAACGGCATTCCGCCGTAGTTGCCCAATACGACGTCTTCCAGGAAACGCCCGCCCAGTATCATCTGCGATTCGGATGTTCCGGCCGATTCCATGGGCTGCATACCCTTCTGCATCCACATTTTGCTGGTGTATTCAAACTTGCCGGCAAACTGGGCCAGATGTTTGTGGTGTTCTCCGGGCTGCATCGCTTTCATCATGGCCGCCTGCTGCTCCGGCGTCATGTCCTGCGCCTGTCCCGTCGTACCAACGACGATGGCGGCCAGAGCAAGGAATATCATAAAGAATTTCTGCATAGTCACGACTCCTCAAACTTAAAATTGAATCTGATTCAGTGGTCTGGGTTTTCTTTTTTCATCCCGGACCGGCAGGCATATATTCTAGCATTCAGGTGTGTTGATGGAAAGTGTTATCGGACCAAAATAGTCGTATTACTTACCCCAAGACCAATATTCCGGCTGACCTGGACCGGACGGATATGCTAACGTGTTGAAAAACTTGGCCGGTACGAACAATCCGATCCAGCAAATGGCAAAAACAAAACGAAAATCAAAACCAGCGGCCACGGCTGCGAAACCTCCCCGGGATGACCGGGTCAGCCGTGAAAACGGGAGAATGGTGAGCCTGGGATTTCTGGCCGTGGTATTGTCCGTTGCTCTTTCATTTCAACCGCTGTCGCCGTTGCTTCTGACGGCCCCCGTGGTGAATCCGTTTCTCCGCCGCCTTCGTGCGGGGAAATATGGATTGGCCACCAGCGCACTGCTCCGCTGGGCCCTCACAATCTTTTTGTCGATCGTTGTCTGCGCCGTGTTCGTCAAAGAGCGGGCACTGTCCAGTTTTCCGTTTGCCCGGTCCGCTGCCGAGTCCGCCGGACAGATGATTGCCGGTTCGGGTTCCGTTCCTGCCGGATATATTTTTATACTCGCCGGTTTTCTCGCCTTTGTCGGCTTATCGGCGGCCAGCCTGGGCATCGGTGCATGCCTGCTGTTATCCATCGCCATCGGTTTTTCAGCCGGCGGCGCCATTGCTCTTTTTGCCGATGGAAACAACCTTTTGTTGATAACGCTGGTGGCCCTTCCTCCCTGGCAGTGGGCCGTTTTTGCGGCCGTTTTACTGATATGCGTTCCGGCGGCGGCGATTGGCGCGCGCAGACTGTTCAAAATGGACGTCCCGGAACCGGAAACCGCGTGGTTGAAACAACGGGTTATGATCGCGGGAAGCCTGGTCCTGCTGGCCCTTCTCTGCCGCCTGGTCCTCGCCGGTGCCTGGCTCTCCATCGTCCAGGCCTGGACGGTGTTCTAAATGTTCTCAGGCGCCAGAATCGCCAGAAATTCGGCCCTGCTCATGGGACAGCGGATACTTCTGACCTTGATCTCTGTATTTGTGGTTGGTTATATCGGCACAACCGTCGGCCCCGAAAACTTCGGAAAGTTCATCCTGTCGCTTTCCTTTGCGTCCCTGTTCGCTTTTTTTGGTAACCTCGGTACCCGCACCGTCGCCACGGGCGACATGGCGGCGGACAAAGAAAACGCCTTTGAGGTGTTCTCCCACTTCATGTCCGTCAAGATTGTGCTGGCACTGGTCGCCGCAACCCTGACCGTAGTTGCGGCATACATCCTGCCGAATCCGGCGGATACCCGCTACCTGATTCTGATCGCCGCCCTGTCACAGACATTTATCATGATCTACAAGGCGCCGCACGCGGTCTTCGAGGCGTTCCAGGAAATGCACTACATCGTGATGGTGGAAATGGCCGCGCGCACACTGGTCATCGTGGCGGTGCTCTACTTCCTGTGGAACGGTGCGGGAATCACGACCGTCGCGTTTTGTTACGCCGGTGGAAACGTTTTTGAACTTTTTCTGTCGTATTATCTGCTCAGAAAAAATTTCTTTGCCATTCCACCGCTGTTCAAGGTTTACAAAAAACAGGTGGCCTTGTTACGACGGGCGCTGCCGTTTGCTTTTATGGGCATCTTCACGATACTGATCAATGAGTTCGACAAAATCATGCTGTCCCAGATGGCCAGTGAAACCGCCGTCGGTATTTACGGAGCCGCGTCGCGGATCCACCGCAATTTTTACCTGATAAACGATTCAATTCTGACGGCGATGTTCCCCGCGGTTGTAGCGCTCTACTCACAAGGGAACCTCGAAAAATTCAGGGAAAAAGTGGGATTTCTGGCAACGGTACTGATGGGAGTGACGCTGCCGCTGGCGTTCGGGACCATGCTGCTTTCCGACGAGATCATCGCCATGATCTACAGGGGAGGCCAGTATGCAGACTCGGCCACGGTGCTGTCGCTGCTCGTTTGGACGATTCCTCTCGCCGCCCTGAACGCGGCGATCTACTGCGTGCTGTTCTGCAAGGAAAAACACAACCAGATGGCGGTGGCCAACTTCGCGATGATGCTTCTCAATGTGGCGCTGAATTTATTACTGATCCCGCGTTACTCGTACTCCGGTGCGGCGGCGGCTTCGCTGATCACCGTGATTTTCAGACTGGCCGTTTTCTGGGCGTTTTCGGGTACGGTTTTGATCCAACGGGATTTTCTGTTGAGAACAACCGGATTAATCGCCTGCTGCGCCGCCATGTGCGCGGTCGTGCTGGTTCTTAAATCGGTGGAAATACCCGGCCGCCTGGTGGTGATGGTCGTGGCGGGTGGCTTGACGTACGTGGCGCTCGTTACAGTCCTGAAGATCCTGCCGGTGAAACAGGTCATTTCCTCGCTGGTGAAACGCCGAAAATAGAAGACGCCGGATCGGTTACGACCCGGCGTCCTCCTGGAAGCGGTGCTGGTGTCTGCGCTCGAAGATGCAGCTAACTGCTTAGCACCGCGAATAACCACAATTACGGCATACAGCACAGCCGCTTTCAAATTCCAGTGTGTTCCCGCATTCCATGCACATTCCCGCCAGGCGATTAACGAGCGATTCGATCGCCGGCTCCGTGTCCACACTCGGCGCAGTTTGTGCGCTCAGTTCAACCTTGTCGGGGAGCGGCAGGGACGTGTCGATGGCCTTGAGGTGTTTGCCCAGCGCCTGGCTGATACCATCGGCGCACGAGAACACCTTGTTTCCTTCGTTCCATGCCGGTGACGGGCAACGCACACCGCTGAGCTGGCGTGATATCAGGGTCGCGTCCACTCCCGCGCGGAGCGCGAGAGAGATAAGGCGTCCAATCGCTTCCGTCTGGGACGCGGCACAACCGCCGGCCTTTCCGATCTGCGCAAACAATTCGAACGGTCCCTGCTCGTCGTCGTTGATGGTGACATACAGGTTACCGCACCCCGTTCCCACTTTGCGGGTGGTCCCCTGTATGGAGTCGGGTCGTTTGCGCGGTTTTTTGACGTGCTGCCGATCATCGATCTCGATGGCTCCTATCGACGCAGCGCCGGCGGCCGCCCTCTCCGATGGAGAAACCTGACCGACATTCAGTACCTGGGCGTCCCGGCTGCCGTCACGATAAATGGTGACGCCCTTGCAGCCCAGTTCGTGGGCCAGCTTAAACACCGTCGAAACGTCCTCCCGGGTGGCATCGTGGGAGAAATTCACCGTTTTGGATACGGCGTTGTCGGTGTGCTGCTGGAACGCG
>CAYUDF010000117.1:0-7472 GCA_964443465.1 uncultured bacterium | reverse complement strand
CCAAGGGAACGCTCAAGCGGACCTGGACAAAATCGTTGCTCACGCTGAAAGCCGGTGGCACACAGACCAAATCAACGCTCACCACGCGTACCGCCATCGGCGATACGCCAACCGACTTTATCGTCGACGAGCAATCGGTCACGGAAAAAACGGCGGAACTGTATTTCGGCACCGGCAGGTACGACTACCAGGTCCACAAACGGTTCCTGATCTTCGGCGGCGTGGACTGGCTGCGGAATACGTTTGCCGGTATCGACAGCCGGTTCCTGGTGGCGGCCGGCGCCGGTAACACGTGGTCCGACAACGATAAAACCAGATTTCTCACCGACTACAGTTTTACCTATACGTTCCAGGAAGATGTCGTAAACAACCCGATCACCAAGAACGAATTCCCCGGTCTGAGGCTCGGTTACGATTTCTGGTGGAACCTGAGCTCATCGACCGACTTTACCAGCGAGTTCGTTGGCGACTTTAACCTGGACAACACCGACGATATCCGCGTGGACCTGCTGTTCACGCTGCCGGTGTCGATCAGCGAACAACTGGCGATCAAGCCGGCCTACAGGATGCTTTGGCGCAACGATCCGTCCCTGACGTCGGCCCCGCTGTTTACGTCAACGGGCACCGATACCGGCGAAAACGTGCTGGTCCCCCTCGAGGAACTGGACACTATTTTCACGCTGGCGCTGGTCATTAATATCTAGCACAGCCCGAGCGCTAATCGTCGTCGTCGTCGTCGACTACGGCCATTTCGACCAGGCGATCGCGATCGACGATAGAGTCCTTGCCCAGCCAGATTTGCCACAGCACAGAGGCAAACGTGGCGTCGGTAATCGTTTCGTTGGGGGCGCCGTGATTGAGTGACTCGACCACGCCGCCGGGAAGCCAGCGAATCACGTAGCGATCACCCTTGGCAATATCCTTGGTATAAAATCCGGCGAAACGTTCGACGAGATCCTTGATCTCTTCGAATTCTTCGTCGGTAGCATTTTTCTTGATGCCTTCACGGTAGGCATCCTGGATTTTCTTCGCCTCGACGTCGCGCACAAACACCATTGTAATCTGCTTGGCGCGTTCATCGCTTTTCGCGGCCTCAAAGACCGCTTCCTTGTTCTCGAATCCGGTCACATCCATGTAGTGCGCCATTCCGTACACCTTGAACATGAACTTTTTGCGCACGGACAGACCGGTCACACTGAGGCTGTAGGTCCCGCCGCCGCTCTCAAACGTAACTGTTTTGGGGAACTTTCTATCGGTGGACGGCTCTTCAACTTCGTCCTGGGCTGGCGCCACCGGCGCAAACACACATAAAACCAGGACTACTACCAGAAAACTGTGGATAACTTTGATCATTGCTTTTCCCTCCTTGCGCCTGAATTGGCGCATTAGAAGCCTACCAGACCGACGCCGCCCTGACCAGATATTGTGACAAAAAGTACGACATTCTTTGTTAAAGACCGGGCTGTCTGGTATACTCTCGCCGTTCTTGGTCAACTAGAGATTCCAACGAAAGGTGCCTTATGCAAAGGGTTGCACGAATCATCGCAATCGTAGCGGTGAGCGTCTCCATACCCTGGTCTTGCTTCGCAGCCGGATTTTCAATCTTCGAGGCTGGGGCAAAGGCGCTCGGAATGGGCGGCGCTTTTACGGCGCAGGCCGACGATCCGTCGGCTATTTTCTTTAATGCGGCGGGTATCGCCGATCTGGAGAATACTTGCCTCTATTTTGGCGTATCGGTGATTTTCACCGGCACGCAGTTCGCCGGTGTCGATCCGGATCCGGGTTACGGTACGTCCGGAGACATGGGCACGATGGTGTTCACGCCGATCAACGTCTACGCGACGTATCAATTCAAGGAAGGTCTCACGGGCGGTCTCGGAATATTCAACGCATACGGGCTGGGTCAGGAGTGGGAAAACCCCGAGACCTTCCCCGGCCGTCACATCTCAACCAACGTCCAGCTGGTGACGTTTTACTTCAATCCCACGCTGGCCTGGCGGCCTTACGACTGGTTCTCCGTGGGTCTCGGCTTGCAGGCTGTGTACTCCACTGTCGAGCTCCATCGGACACTGCAGCAAAACGATCCGAACGGTTCGGGACTGCTGGACGTGGCCAATGCGACCCTGGAGGGCAACAGCGACCTCGACTGGGGCGGCAACATCGGCGTACTGATTGACATATACGAGGGCGTGAAGGTGGGCCTGGCCTACCGCAGCGCCGTCACTGCAAACATCTCGGGCGATGCCACGTTCACACAGCAATCGACGGGCAGCTCGCAATTCGATGCGGTAGTCGCAACCCAGTTACCCGCGAACCAGGGAATCACAACAAAAGTTAATTTACCCTGGTTGTTCTCCGCAGGGATCTCCTACAACGGGCTGGAAAAGTGGGTATTCGAAATCGATTTCAACTACTTCGGGTGGTCGGAGTTCGACGTTCTGGTATTCCAGTTCGAAGACCCCGACCTGGTCTCGGAGCGCGTGCAGAACTGGGACGATGTTCTGGGCATCCGCACAGGTGTTTCCTACAGCCTCACACCGGAGGTCGACCTGCGGGGCGGGTATTATTACGACCCGACACCCCAGCCGACCGAGACCATGAGCCCGTTGCTCGCCGACAGCGACCGGCACGGGATCACCCTGGGATTTGGTTACGACCGGGAGACGTGGCTGATCGACGTGTTCGGACTGCTCCTGGTTGCCGGCGAACGGAGCACCGAGGGGACGAGCCTGGACGGATTCAACGGAACTTATCAAACGGAAGGCCTGCTGTTGGGTGTCAACGCGGGCTTTAACTTCTAGAGGGGTGAAACCATGACAAAAACGACTCAAATAATGATATCGGTCGTGCTGGTGATCCTCGCAGCGTGGAGCTGCGCCTCTCTGGATCCGATAGCACCTGGAACTGTTGATACAGGAAGCCTCAGCTTTGCCCGGTTCCACGTCGTTGGCAACAGCATAACTGCCGGCCTGCAGAACGGCGGACTGGTTGAGGGATTCCAGAAGGCGGCCTGGCCCGTCGTGATCGGCAACGCGGTGCAGATGAGTGCATTTGCGAAACCCACCATCACGGAAAACGGCATACCGCCATTGATGTACGTGTCCAGTTATTCGCCTTTGACAATCGAGACACTTCCAACCACCGGGTCACCGTCGAACCTGGCGTATCCCGGTTTCTACAACAACATGGGCATACCCAGCGCCACATTACACCAGCTGGTGTACAAACGGCCGGACGTTGCCGACGCCAACCCGTTTTTCCAGATCGTGCTGCGCGACTCAACCGCACTCGGCGGAGCGGCCACGGCGATGGCGCAGATGGCGGCGGCCCAGCCGACGCTGGCTTTGATCTGGGCGGGTGTTTCCGACGTCCTGAATACGGCGAAGAACGGCACTGATCTGGGCCTCACGGACGTTGCCGATTTCGAAGCCGACTATCGGACGCTGTTAACCACGATAATGTCCACGGCTGATAATGTTGTGGCAGCAAATATCCATAACATTCTCGCCAGCCCGTTTTTTACGACATTACCGCCGGTGGTGCTCAACCCGGCAACTAGCGAGCCGGTGCTCGACCCGGGCGGCCAGCCGATCCCGCTGCTTTGGGAAAACGCGGCCGGCGACACATTGCAGGTACCGCTGAACTCACTTATCACGTTACCGGCATCCGCTCTGATGAAACAAGGATACGGAATTCCGCTTGCGCTCGGCGGTAGAGGCGAAGGATTACCCGAATCCGTAATACTATTCGAGGCGGAGTACACAGCTATCGGGGCGGCGATCGGTAACTACAACGCCATTATCGACTCGTTATGCGGTAACCGCAGTGTGCCGGTTGTGGATCTCAATACCGCTTTCGACCGATGGTTTGAATCGGGATACGATATGCGCGGTGAGACGTACACGACCGATTTTATCACCGGGGGGTTGTTCTCGATCGACGGATTGCACCCGTCATCGATCCTGCACTACGCGATCGGGCTGGAGTTCATCAATGTGTTGAACAGCAACTTCGGGGCGACGATTCCCGCTCCGCTGGTTCCCATTGGTCCCTTCCGGGATCCAAAACTTGGGACTTCCTAGCCCGCTACCTGACTGTCCAGTCTGGTTTTTGTTGATGCGGAAGAAGGGCGCCGGTTCCCCGGAACCGGTGCCCTCACTATTTTATACGCGAAAGCAGAATCGGAGCCTCCGACGTGCTCCCATCAAGCAGTCTGATTCCCCCGTATCCGGAACTCACATAGGCCAACGGAAAGTTGTCTGAGAAAAACGACACCAAAATCCTGACAAAAATCGTATAATTAGAGAGATCAGGGAGAAATGTTTTGAGAGTGCCATTCTGGCAACACACAATCGCAATTCTGCTGCTTCTCGCCGCCTATACCGGAACCGCACCGGCGGCGGAATCTGACCGTGTCAAAGACTACACCGCCGCCGCTATGCTGCTGGACGAAGGCAGGAATAACCGTGTGTACTCCGATCTGGTCGCCAACCCGGGGTACGGGGCGCTGACCGTTGAACTGGCGGACCTGCTGATGGAAGCCGCCCAGAGATCGTGCGCGCTGGACAGTGCGCTGTCCGCTCTTGAATTCAGCTCATTCGCCAACGGCGACGAGACCGGGCCGCAAATCCTTTACCTTCGGGCTTTTCAACTCCGGGCGAACCGGCAATTCGGGGACGCATCGGAAGCTTTCAGCCAGGCCGGCGCTGACTTTCTCGCCGTCGCGGATACACTGGCAGCAACCATATGTTTCAGACGGTCTGTGCGCGCTGCGCTGTCGGCCAGGGACGCGGACCAGGCTCTCCCGCCGTTGGAAACACTCGTGATTCTGCTGGAGGTTTTCCGCGGACCCGACAGGACCCGGGAAGAAGCCGAATTAATGCGGGGGGAAACCCTGCTCCACGCGGACCAACTCACCGAAGCGGACAGCCTCCTCGTCCGGTCTCGCGCCACTGCCCGGGAAAAAGGATACCGGCAGATACACAGCTATGTACTTCAAGCGCTGGGTAAGCTGGCCGAAAAACAACAGCATCTCCAGAACGCCGCCGGATTTTACGGGGACGCGCTTGCCGAAACGAGGCTGCTGGGGGCCACTGAACGAACCGCGAAATTGCTCAACGATCTCGGTCAGTCGGAAACCCGGCTTGGCGAGCTGGAAATTGCGCGGGCACACCTGGACGAATCGGAACGGCTGGCGCAAACGTGCGGCGCAGACTGGGTGTTGGGGTTCGTTTACTACGGACGAGGCGCACTCGCCGAAGCCGAGGGTTTTTCGGACGCGGCTAAAAACTTCTTCGAAAAATCAATCGAGCAACACACCAAACAGGGCAACACCTGGTCGGCGTTGGGCGCCCGCCTGAGGCTGGCGTTCCGTCTGTTAAACGATGCCGAATACACACGCGCGATCGAGCAATACAACCTGTGCCTGGAAGTGTACGAGTCGACGGGCAGCCTTTACGGTATGGGCTGGACGCTGGGTGGACTGGGGCTGGCAAACCACCGGCTGGGTAATTTTGCGGAGGCGGAAAAGTACTACACCAGAGCGGCCGAAATCCGTAACCGGATCGGGGACCGGAGGGGTGCCGCCTGGTGCCTGAACTCGCTCGGCATGATAAACGACATACAGGCGAATTACCGAAAGGCTTTCGAATACCAGCACCAGGCGCTGGAGATCTACGAAGAACTGGGCGATCGCCGCGGGATCGGCACAGTTCATTTCGGCATCGGGTCTGTATATTTTTATCTCGGCAATTATAGCAAATCGATAGAGCACTACGAATTCTCCCGCGCGATCGCTGAGGAGCTGAGCGACGGCTACCTGCTCCCGATGGTCGCCAGTGGTATGGCGTCGGTTTACCACGAGGCCGGCCGCCTGGACCTGGCGGAAAAGTTCTCCCTCGAATACCTGGAGTCCGCACAAAATAGCGGCGAACCGGCAGCTCTTCTGTGGGCGCTGAACAACACCGCCGAATTCTACATACAGACCGGCGACACAACAAAAGCCGGTCTGTATATTGATGAGGCGCTGTCTCTGCTCCCGGAAAACGGGATGGACCACATCCGCTCGCGTACGCTGTTTCTGCGCGGAAAAACCGCGCGATCACACGCCGAGGCGATCGAATGGACGAACCAGGCGCTGGTGTTGGCAGAATCAAACGGCCTGAAGGAATTGCAGTGGAAATACCTTTCTGACCTGGGGGAATACCACCGCCTCGACGGCAACACCGTCAAAGCAAAACAGCTCCAGGAACAGGCGATCCTCGAGATCGAAGCACTCAGGCGCGGCGTCGGCTCCGATGAACTCCGCCGACATATGCTGCGCCCCGCCATGACGCCGTATGACAGGATGGTGTCGCTAATCATCGACGAATCACTTGACGAGAATGCCGTCCGGGCTGCCTATGGTTTCGCCGAGCGGTCGAAGGCCCAGATTTTTGCGGCGTTACTGCACGAAGCGTTAACCCGGTCCGAAGCGGACACGGAAAAAGAACAGGAGCTTCGCAAAGACCTGGTGTCGCAGTTATCCCACTACCAGTCGCAATTGCAGGACGGCACGCTGGGCGAAGAAGAAAAAGCGAGACTGCTCGAAAAGACCAACCGGATCGAACGCGAACTCCTCCAGAGGGAAATCCGGCTGGCCGACCGCGGCGAGGACTACGCCGCTGTTTTCGCGACACAGATCGATGTCACAACTCTTCTGGAAAATCTTGCGCCGTCGGAGAGATTACTTTCCTATTTTCTGGGGCAGAAACGGTCGTGGCTGTTCACCGCTGTGGACGGACGGCTGGACGTGTTTGAGCTTCCAGATCGAAAAACGATCGAAGAAAAAGCAGGCTACTACATTCGCTTGCTCCGCCAGCAGGCGGCCGGTCAACCCGGTGCCGTCCTGCCGGAAGAAGTGATCGACAGCGCGTCCAGCGAACTGTTTGACATCCTGATCGGACCGGTCGCCGCCCAACTCAAGCCGGGCGAGTCACTTGTTCTGGTACCGGACGGGTTGTTGAACCGGCTCCCGTTTGCCTTGTTGAAAAACAGCGCAGGGGCCAGTCTGGTCGAGAACCACGCGTTGTTTTATACCCCTTCCCTGCAGTCGCTCCACTACCTCCGAAAACGCGAGACTTCACCCCCCGAAATCAATAGCGAAGCCAGACTGGCGATAATCGCAGTGGGAAGCAGCGGCATTCCGGAAAAAGACCGGGACAGGCAGCGGGTTTATCCCTACACCAACATAACGGTTGAACCCCTGCCCCGCGCCGCCGCCGAGGCTCGATCGATCGCTGGGATGTTCTCCAGATCCATTTGCCTCGTTAACGACGCCGCCGGTGAGTCCGCCTTTTCTGGCAGTGACCTCAACCGGGCCGATATCCTCCATATCGCGGCGCACAGCTACGTCGACAACGAGGACGTGCGCAGGTCGTTTATCGTGCTGAACCCGCCGCCCGGGAAGTCTGAAAACGACACCGGCCGCGTTG
>CAYUDF010000116.1:0-7525 GCA_964443465.1 uncultured bacterium | reverse complement strand
ACGTTTAACTTCCAGGAAACCGAAGACTTCACGGTTGAGGTATGGTTCAGCTACGCCGGATCGGATCGTTCCCCCCGGTTTATCTCAAAACTGGCGTTGACTGCAGGGGACGAGCGTCCGCTCGACCTGGGCATGCAGAGAAACGGCCGGCTGTTCTTTACTTTGTCTGACGGGACAAACGTCGCGCGCGTGCTGTCGCAGCGTAACGACCTGGGCGATGACCGCTGGCATCACGTGACCTGTGTGCACGATGGCGACTTGAGAACGCTGACATTATATATCGACGGAGTGGAAGAGAGTAGCGTCAGCACGGCCGGCCTGGGTGACATCACCAACGTCAGCGATATCTTCATCGGCGGGTTCGAAGAAACGACCTGGTTTGGAGGCCAGCTGGACGAGCTGCGTGTGTGGAATACGGCGCGCACGTCAATCGAACTGCACGCGACTTCATCCACACCCCTTACCGGTGAAGAAGAGGGTCTCGTCGGGTACTGGCCGTTCGACGCGTTCAGCGGCACGGTTGTCACCGACTTCGCGGGTGTAGCACAGTACGGGGTGTTTGTTGGCGGTGTGTATCGCACCGAAAACACGGCGCCACTGGATGTATGCGCCCGGACGGATAGCGACGGCAATTACGTGCTGACAAACATTCGCTACGCCGAAAACGGGTCGGAGTTCAAGGTGAGACCGTCCCTCGGCGAGCGCCAGTTCTCACCGGCCGTACAGACGGTCACGCTGAACCGGGGTCACCCGGTCGAAAACCAGGTTGTTTTTTCCGACATCTCCTCACATGGAGTGAGCGGCGTGGTCCAGATTGCCGGCGCCGCGTGCTTCGAACCGAACGTCGAGATACTGGTAGACAACGCAGCCGGCGCGAAAACCGACAAGAACGGCAAGTTTTCCGTGGCGGTAACACACGGCACCCACACGATACGCGCGCGTTATCTCGGCCATTCCTACCGTGTGGCTTTTCAGGGCGACACGCTGGCGACGGACAGTATTACAATCGATGTAACGGACGATATCGCGGATCTTATATTTCTCAACGCGACCACGTTCCCGGTGTCCGGAAAGGTCGGAGGGGGTTGCGACCGGTACGTCGGCGAAATCACCCTTCGTTTCCGGAGCGAGAACAACTGCCTGGATACCACGTTTGTGGGTAATCCCGAATACACAATCGATCTGCCGCCGATGAAATATTTTGCCAGCGCCACGATCGACCGGGCAACGATACCGGAAACGCTGGTGAGGCCGGACGTGATCGAGTTTTTCCAGAACCTGGGCGAACGCGAGATCAACCTCATCGCCGACACGGACAGCACGGTTATCGACGACACACTCGACTTTGTGTACCGAGCGCCGTTACTGGTGACGGTCACCGGTTTTGAGTCCTACGTCGATCCCGGCTGTGAGCAACTGACGCTGGAGGACGGCACGTTGTTGCCCCCCGGCCTGCCGGTGATTCGCCAGGGTGAGATTGTCGACCTGTTGATCTACGTGGAAGAAGCGTACGGGGACTCGATCTGTCCGCTCGACACCGGAATGGTGGTTATCTATGACGAAATCTTCGACCGGGAAAACGAACCCGATACGGTAATCGTCCATAACGGATTGGCAAACTACAGGACGTACGCCAGCACGCCCAGTCTGGTCCGGGGAAGAACGGAAGGGACAACCGACCGATCCTTTCAGAAATCGCTCACGGTAAAAACTGTTGTGGCCGGCAGGGCGCCAAAGGTGGAAACAGAGTGGGTCCTGGTGACCGGGCACGTCGCGCCCGAGGGTGCGGAGTTTATCACGGTTCAGACGGAACCGTTCCCGATGTTCATCCTCAGGGATCCGCCGGGTGATGGATCTTACGCCTACCTGGAAGAAGGCGAATCTATCTGCAGCAGACTGCACTGGAAAGACGTGAGTCATGGAGGAGCACTAGGCGGCAAACTGGAGTTCAAGGGCGGTGCGAGTTTTGAATTCTTCACGGGCCTGGGCGCCGGGGTTATTAACAAGATCTTCGCCCATTTACACACCACCGGCCAGATTCTCATAGGCGCGCGTTACGTGAACGAAAGCGCTATCGATATGTGTGTAACGACTACAAAGCGTTACTCAACGTCGGAAGAAGAAGATTTTATCGGAGACGGAGCCGATCTGCACATCGGGATGGGTGTGACGTTTCTTTTCTCCGAGGTGGGAGTCATAGAGATCAACGACAATTGTGTGGTCGAACAGTCAACTTCCGTCGGGTTTGAACCAGACTCGATTCACACGACGTACGCTTTTACAGAGGGCCACATAACCGAGAGTCTCATACCGGAACTCGAAGCCAAGATCGCGTACTACGAAGCGATCGAAGACCCCGACTCCGTCGGGCTCTTCACGACAATGAGAGACAACTGGCAGTACCAGGTCGAATACAACCGCCTGGACAAGTTGAGCCGGGAGGACCAGGTCGTTGTCGGGGATCTGCCGGTATATCCGGATGTCCCGGAACCGGGGGTTGCCGTACAGAGGAACGTTGAAAACCGGTCATTCAGTGCCGGCGCCAACATCGAGTACAGCCGCACAATAGATACAACCACAACACGTACGACCAAAGTGGTCGGGTATGTCAACGCTGAAGGTGAGATACTGGCGAGATTCGGCAAGGAAGATACCTTTGAACTGGAGATCGGCGTTATCTGGGAGACGGCTCATGAGTGGATGTACTACTGGTCCCACGGAGAAGATAAAACGAGCTGGACCGTCGGTTACGTGTTGAGCGACGACGATGCCGGGGACAACTTCACCGTGGATATCGTCGAGCACGCCGGCGGGTGGGGCGACATTTTCGACGTGCTCGGTGGAAAGAGCTCCTGTCCGTACGAACCGTGGCTGGATCTCGAATCAAACGAAGCGACGATGGTGCGTCGTGACAACCCCCAGTTGTTTATCGATCCCAAAGAACGCTTTGGTGTCCTGCCCGACGAGACGGCCACATTCAAACTGACAATCAGCAACATGAGCGATGAACGCCGTGACTACGTCGTGAAACCGGTGTCCAACAGCAACCCGGGGGGTGCAATCATGCGCCTCAACGGTTCACCCATCACCGATCATCCTGTGTTCTATATCGACGGCGTGGGCCAGGGCATCAATTCGCACGAAGCCACACTGGAAGTGGAACGGGGACCGTCACGTTTTGCCTACCAGAGGCTTGCGCTGGTGGTTGAACCGATCTGTGGCGGTGACGCGTTCGGGCAACGGGTAGACCTGCACACGCTCGACTCGTTGTTTTTTGACGTGTACTTCGAGGGTTGCAGCACTGTTAACCTGCGCGGGCCGGACGTGGCGCCGGGTTGGACGTACAACTATAACGACAGCGAGGCGCGCAGAGAGATCGATGTCGTTCTGGACGGGTACGAGCTGGTGATAAATCCGGTCACACCCAACCTGATGGAGAAAATCGGTCTCCAGTACCGCTACATGGGTGACGGTCTCGAAGGACCGGGCCCCTGGGTAATCATCTCCGAAATCCAACCCGGTGTGATCGCGGACATTTCCATGGATGGATCGCCGGACACGATCATCACGTGGCTGCCGGATTCGCTGGCCAGCGGTCAGCCGCCTCCATCCAAGGACGGTATCTACGAGCTCCGGGCGTACTCCAGGTGCAGCGCCGGGGGTGTGGGTTACTCAAACGTGTCAACGGGCACCATCGACCGCAACGCACCGGTTGTGTGGGGCATTCCCCAGCCCGCCGACGGCGAGTTGTCGCTGGGTGAATATATCAGCGTGACGTTTAACGAACCCATCGACTGTGCCGCGGTTGAGGACGCGACGATTACATTAAAATATGTCGACGGACCACGGGCGGGCGAAATCATTCCGGTGACACCGGTCTGCAACGGCGAGGCCATCGTACTCGTACCGCAGGCCCCATCGGCCGACCTCGACGGCTGGAGACTGGAGGCATCTGTTGGTGATCTGCTTGACCGTGTGGGCAACACAATGACGGCTCCGGTTTCCTGGCAATTCGATTACCGCCGGAGTCTGTTTACGTGGAGCCAGACCCAGATCACCCGGGAAGTGGCGCTGGTCACGCCGGGTCATGTGCCGGCCGAACTGGTCAACGGCACGGCAGTACCGGTCGACTACGAGATCACTTCCCTGCCGGCATTTCTTTTTATCGATCCGATGGAGACGAATGGACGTCTCGCCCAGGGCGGATCGCGAGAGATCAACTTTGTGATAGATACGGCAATAGCCGGCGGTATCCACCAGGGACAGGTGACGGTGCGGGCCGTCGACACGACCGGTACCGATACACTGGCCGTGGCGGTCCTGGATGTCGTGCTCGACGTGTCGTGTCTCGCGCCCGAGTGGGCCATCAACCCCGCCGGGTTCGAGTACAGCATGTCGGTCGTGACACGGGTATCAACGGACGGTGGACAATCCATCACAGATACCAACGACCGGGTCGCGGCCTTCGTCGGCGAGCAGTTACGCGGGCTGGCGAGCCCCACGGTTGTGCCCGGCGACACGCTGGTGTTCCTTACCGTGTTCAGCAATCGCACGACCGGAGAAACGGTTCGATTTGAAGTGTGGGACGACGATTTGTGCAGGCGCTACCGCAGCTCCGACCAGCACCCGGCGTTTAACGCCGACGACGTACTGGGAACAACATCTCTGCCGCTGCTGGTCACCGCGTTGGATACACCCCCCGGTTCGATCGTCTCCTTTCCGCTGAACGCGGGCTGGAACTGGTTCTCCACAAACGTCAACTCACCGGACATGAGTGTGGGGAACGTTCTTTCGAGCCTCACCCCCGCCGAGGGCGACATCATAAAGTCGAAATCGGCGTTTGCTGTGTTCGATCCGGACACATCGATTGGCTGGGTCGGTACGCTGACGGACCTGGACAACCTTTCCGGTTACATGATCAACCTGACCGAAGCGGGCACGGTGCTCCAGGAAGGCGCCCTGGTCAGCCCGGCACTGACCAACATACCGGTTGACGATGGCTGGAACTGGATCAGTTATGTGCCTACGGACAACAAGAGTGTGGACGACGCCCTGGCGGGTCTCGATGCGCTGAATTTTCTCAATGGCGACGAGATCATAAAGAGCCAGACGGCGTTTGCCCAATGGACCACCACCAACTGGCTCGGCAACCTCGAGTTCATGCAGCCCGGGTACGGATACCGGTTGTATCTGAACGATCCGGTCTTGCCGTCGACGTTTAACTATCCCAACAGCATGGCCGCGGTGGTCGCCGCGGCTCCGGGTCGTACGGCGGGGTCACCGGCATCGCCGCAAGACGCGGTCGGGTGGGCGTTTAATCCGGGTGTCTTCGAACACAACATGACGGTGATCGCGTCCGTAGAGGGCGACGGCGCCGAATGGCGCAGCACCGACCACATGGTCGGCGCGTTCGTCGGCGAACAGTGCCGCGGATTCGTATCGCTGATGTATGTGGCGGGCATCGATCATTATCTCGCCTTCGCGACCATACACAGTAACCAGCTATCTGGTGAAACCGTGACGTTCCGTGTAGTCGATACGTCTACGGAAACGGAATACGTCGCCTCCGAGACCGTGCCGTTTGTGGCGGATGCTTCGCGCGGAACGCTGCGCGACCCGGTTGTGCTGAGAGCGTCCTCCCAGAAGGACGACGGAATCCCGACGGCGTTCCGTCTGGCGCAGAACCACCCCAACCCGTTCAACCCGACAACAACCATCCGGTTTGATATGCCCGAGCCGGGTCACGTCACGCTGGTGATATACAATGTCGCCGGCCAGGTGATCCAACGGGTGATCGATCAGGACTACCCCGCCGGATCCCACAGTGTACCGTGGTTGGGCAAAACGGCCAGCGGCGGCGACGCAGCCAGCGGTGTGTACTTCTACCAGATACAGGCCGGTGGTTTTGTGGACGTCAAGAAGATGGTGTTACTGCGTTAAGCAAACCAGGAGGAAGATCATGAACAGGATTCTTTGTGTGTGTCTGATGCTGGCCGTTGGTTCGGTTTTGTTCGCCGTACCAGCGGCAAGTGAAGCAGTTCGGGCGGATACCACCCGGGCAGACTTCGGCGTTTGTTACGCCACGCTGGGCAACGGCGATCCCGATGCCGGCGCGCTCATCACGATAAATCTCGCGACCGGCGCCGGTACGGTCGTGGGGCCAACGGGTATTACGGGCGAATTCAGCGATCTCGGTGTGCCGGCGCTGGCGATTAAATATACCGGTGAAATCTACGCGATGGATATCGGCACGTCGTCCAATCTGTATCGCATCAACGCGGATGCCGGAACCGCGACACTGATCGGACCCACGGGACTTTCGTCTCCTCCGGCGATCGGGTTCGACGGGAACGATCTGCTGCACGCGATCGACAGCAACGGGGATCTTTACACGATCGACCACCTCACGGGAACCGCCACGTTTGTGGCCGCTACCGGAAAGTTTATCAAGGGTATGGCGTTCGATCCCGTAACGGCAATACTGTGGGGGTGTGACGCGAGCAGTAACGTCTACACCATCAACGAAAAAACAGGCGCGACAACACTCGTCGGCAACTCTGGGTTGAATCCGTCGCCCGATCTTTGTTTCACCACCACAAACGACCTGGTCGCTTCGAGCGGCGGCGGACTGGGCAACAACAACCTGATATCGATCGACAAATCCACCGGGGCGGGCACGGTGATCGGCCCGGTCGGTTTCCGGTCGGTGTCCGGATTGGCGATGCGTCACGACCGTCTCTCTCCGGTGATGCTCCAGGCGTTCAACTCGCGGTGGATTGAGGATCGTGTCGAAATCGCATGGCGTCTGTTTGATGCGACGGGCACACTGTCGTTCGACATTACACGCACGTCGGGGAACACCGGCGACCGCGAGACGATACGCGACGCACGTGTTGTTCGCCGCGGTGATAACTATGTGTTCGAAGACCACTCGACTGAACCCGGCAACACCTATAGCTATCGGATCACTATTCACGAAGACGGTGAGTCGATAACAACTTTCGAGACCTCGATCACGACACCGTCCGGACGGTTTGCACTCGAACAGAACCACCCCAATCCGTTCAACCCGTCCACTTCGATTTCGTTCTCGATCGATCGTGACGTACACATCGTACTGGCCGTCTATGACGTCTCCGGACGTCGAGTGGCCACTCTTGTGGATCGACCCATGCACGCGGGCAGAAATACGGAACGGTGGGATGGCCGTGACAGCACGGGCAACCCGGTCGCTACGGGTGTGTATTTCTTCAGGCTGACGGCCGGGTCGAAGACGCTCATACGTAAGGCGGTTCTGACGAAATGAGAGACATTGTAACTCAATCATAATTAACACATTAGAGATCGGAATAGACTTACCGACGCTGGTTGTCGGCCGCCGGAAAAGTCGAGCTTGGCCCCGTTGATCCACGTGCCGGTTGTTTTATATTGGACATTCATGTACAATTACACTCGATTACAAAACGATTAACTTTCATCATCACCGCTTGCGGTCGGCGTGATGTGGAAGCTGAACTGATTATTA
>CAYUDF010000115.1:0-7559 GCA_964443465.1 uncultured bacterium | reverse complement strand
GTGTTCTGGCGCCTGCTGTTCATACAGGGAATGCTCCATCCCAAGGGTATGCAGAATCTGGGACTGGCCAACGCGCTGTCGCCGGCCCTGAAACGCCTCGATTCGAAGGACGATGAATCTAAATCTTTGTTAAACAATCACTTGAAGTTTTTTAACTGCAATCCCAATTTTACACCCCTCATCGTCGGCGGCATTCTGCGGCTGGAAGAGGAACGTCTTGCCGGGAAACCGGTTAAATTGGAGGATATCGAATATTTTAAAAAGTCCATCAGTGGGCCCCTGGCAGCAATGGGGGACCTTTTATTTCTAGGAGGGCTGAAACCGCTAGCATTGACTTTGGCGTGCATCTTTGCTATATATAAGTCTCTCACAGGGTTATTGGCAATATTTTTGCTTTACAACCTGATCGTCGTATCCTGCCGTCTTTGGGGCGTTTACTTCGGATACGCCAAAGGGTGGGAACTGGTAGATGTCTTCTCAGGCCCCTCATTCCAGCGACTTCTTGGAGTGGTACAAAACGTTGGCGCATGCGCCGGTGGCGCGCTTGTAGCAGTGGTTTTAAGCCGTCTGCCGCAGGGAGGAAACTGGGTACTACCGCTAGGCTCTGTTTTGATGATCGCGGCGGTTTTTCTGTTGAGGAGAGATGTTTCATCTTCTAGGTTAGCGATCTTCCTGTTTCCGCTCTCCGTGCTTGTCGCATATCTGCTGGGCTAGAAAAACAATTAACAATCGGCGCCCCGGGGGACAGAGGTACGTCCAGGCTATGGTAGAATTAACAAAACGCATTAATAATAAAATTGGATTACATCTTCGTGCGGCCGGCGAGTTTGTCAAAATCGCCGCCCAGTTTACCAGCGAAATAACCGTGTACAACGGCGACCGGTGGGCCAATGGCAAGAGCATACTCGGGCTGGCCAGCCTTGCCGCTGCCCGCGGGAGCGAGATACGCGTCAAGATCGAGGGACCGGACGAGACGGAGGCGCAGGCCGCCATTGGCGAACTGATCGAGAACAAGTTTTACGAAGATTGAGCGAGTAAACATGTCTGCCGACAAACGCAGTAAAAAATCCGGGTTACCGTCCGGCCCGCAACCGGAAAAAACGGAAATCACCAAGTACGGGATTTCCGCGTCTCCCGGTATTGTAATCTGCAAGGCTTTCCTGAAGGACTCGGCGTTACTCGTTGTTCCGCAGACCCGCCTCACTGCCGGAGAAGTCAACAACGAGATCAATCTATTTAAAAACGCATTAAAAAACACCAAGGAAGAACTCAACTCGATCAGAAGTCACATCTCCGAACAGATGGGCGAGGACCACGCGCGAATATTCGAATCTCACCTGTTGATAATCGACGACGTCATGTTCAGCGAGGACACGGTGGAACTGATTCGCCGCGAGCGTCTCAACGCAGCGGCATCGTTTCAGCGCGTGGTCAACCGGGTGATGTCGTCGTTCGAACAGATAGAGGACGAGTACCTCAAAGACCGATACGTGGATATAGTGGACGTCAAGCGGCGTGTGCTGAGCCAGCTGCTGGGCCACGACAAGGCGGGGTTCGACAAACCGACGGAACCCTCGGCGATTGTCGCCCACGACCTCTCTCCCAGCGATGCCGCCCAGCTCGATCGCCGGACGATCCTCGCGTTTGCGACCGATCTCGGGGGCAGGACTTCGCATACGGCGATTCTCGCGAGGTCACAGGGTGTTCCGGCTGTTGTCGGTCTCGAAACCCTGTTTGCCGCAGTGGAGAGCGGCGATACGATCATTATTGACGGGAACACGGGGTCCGTGGTGGTCAATCCCACCGCCAAAACACTGAACGACTACGAAGCAGAGATCAAGCGGTTCAAGGAACTGGAAGACCAGCTTTTACTGCTGACACATTATCCGGCCGTAACGCTGGACGATAAGGAATTCAAAATTTGTGCAAACCTCGACCTGCCCGAGGAAGTCAGCTCGGTCATGGAGTACGGTGGGCAGGGAGTGGGGCTGTTCCGGACGGAGTATTTTTTTATTTCCCAGGAATACCTCCCGTCGGAGGACGAACAATACAAGATGTACCGGTCGGTCACGGAGAATCTCGGGGACAGGCCGGTGACTTTCCGCACGATCGACATCGGCGGAGACAAGATCGTCGGTTATCTCAACAACTCCGCCGAACTGAACCCCTTTATGGGGTGGCGCGGTATCCGGTTTTGTCTGACGCGTAAGGATATTTTCAAGGCGCAGCTGCGGGCGATATACCGCGCGAGTGCGCACGGAAAAGTTAAAATCATGTTTCCCATG
The DNA here is from genome assembly GCA_964443465.1 of uncultured bacterium. Lineage (GTDB taxonomy): Bacteria > Krumholzibacteriota > Krumholzibacteriia > WVZY01 > JAKEHA01 > CAYUDF01. The sequence goes on along the minus strand of CAYUDF010000115.1, from coordinate 5,274 downwards.
ATTGCCCAGATCGAGGAAGTGCTTCAGGCCAAGGAGATCTGCAAAGAGGTGCGGGCGGAACTCAAACGCGGGCGTTACAGCTTTGACCCCGATGTTGAGCTGGGAATTATGATCGAGACGCCATCCGCCGTGGTGATGGCCGATGCGATGGCCAAAGAAGTCGCGTTTTTTTCCATCGGTACCAATGACCTGATCCAGTACACACTGGCCGTAGACCGGGGAAACACAAAAATCGCGCATATGTATCAGAACCTGCACCCGAGCATCATTCGTTTCCTCAAGTTGACGATTGAAGCGGCCCACAAACGGAATATCCCGGTGGGTGTCTGCGGTGAAATGTGCAGCGACCCGTTGTCGGTCCTTGTACTGATAGGCCTGTCTATCGACGAGTTCTCGACCAGCCCCAGCATGATCCCGGAAATCAAACGGATCATCCGGTCCGTTACATACGACGAGTGCAAGGCGCTCGTACGGCGTATCCTCCGATACCGCACCACCAGCGAGATCGAAAGGGAAATCGAGGAATTTCTCAAGGCCCGGGTTCCATCGACACCGGATATTGACGGCATGCCCAAGTAAGCGCCGCCGGAAGGCGAGCTTATTCGGTGCGGAAAGGACTCTATCGTTGAAAGCGATCATCCCCGCGGCGGGTATCGGCACCAGGCTGAGGCCGCACACGTATTCATTACCCAAGGCGCTGCTCTACGTCGCTGGCAAACCGATCATTTCCCACATCCTGGACGATGTGGTGAAACTGGACGTCAGTGGCATCGTGCTGATCGTGGGATACAAAGGCGATCTGATCGAACGGTACATCAGGGAAAACTATAAAGATCTTAATGTCGATTTTGTCATCCAGGAAGAACGGAAGGGTATCGGCCACGCAATTGACCTCACCCGGAGTGTCGCCGACTGTGACGAGCCCCTGCTCATCATCCTGGGGGACACGATCGTCAAGGCCGACCTGGCCAAGCTGGTAGCATCCGAAAACAACGTGCTCGGAGTGAAAGAAGTCGAAGATCCGCGCAGATTCGGTGTTTGTGAGCTTGAGGGCGGGTACATTTCGAAACTGGTTGAAAAACCGGAAAATCCGCCGTCAAACCTGGCGCTGGTGGGGCTCTATTATCTTCGGAATTCACACACCCTGTTTGAAGCGCTGCGCGAAGAAATCGACGCGGGTATCATGAACCATGGGGAATACCAGATCACCGATGCGCTTCAAATTATGATACAAAAAGGCGAAAAATTCACACCCTATGGAATTGACGAATGGTTTGATTGCGGTAAGCCGGAGGCCATGCTGGCGACCAACCGAAAATTGCTGGAAGACGCCGCGGAAGGTGTGCCGTCGATCGAAGGTTCAATTGTAATACCGCCTGTGTCGATCTCGCCGGGTGCCAGGATCGTGAACTCGATCATCGGGCCCTATGTGTCGATCGCGGAAAAGGCGATTGTCAATAACTCGATCGTACGCGATTCCGTCCTGGCCGAGGAGTGCTCGGTCAGAGACACACTTCTGGAAGGCAGTCTGGTCGGTGCCCATGCGACGATCAACGGCGGTTTTCAGAAAGTCGACGTCGGCGATTCGAGCGAAATTTCTTTTAAATAGACTGCTATTACAGTACATTACCTGAGCTGGAAAATAGCGAGATTTGCTGATATCAAGGAGGATTGAATGTCACAGAAGCGATTGTTCACATCGGAGTCCGTTACCGAAGGCCACCCGGACAAGGTTGCCGATCAGATATCGGACGCTGTATTGGATGAAATTCTCTCAAATGACCCGATGGGTAAAGTTGCGTGCGAAACGCTGGTGACAACCGGCTTATGTCTCATCGCCGGTGAGATCACAACGGAAGCGTATGTAGACATCCCGACGATCGCTCGCGGCGTCATCAAAAATATTGGTTACACAGATGCCGCATACGGATTCGATTACCACACGTGTTCGGTCCTCACTTCGATTGACGAACAGTCCCCCGATATTCGTATGGGTGTTGTCGACAACGAAGGCGCCGGTGACCAGGGTATGATGTTTGGTTACGCCTGCCGTGAGACGGATGTTCTGATGCCGATGCCGATTCATATGGCCCACAGAATGGCGGAGTTACTGGCGCACGTTCGCAAGAACGATGTAAACATGCCGTATCTGCGTCCCGACGGAAAAACGCAGGTGACCATCGAATATGTCGACGGAAAACCGGCTCGTATCGATACCGTGGTGGTATCCACGCAGCATGGCGATGATGTAGAAGACAAAAAACTGCACGCCGACGTAAAGAAATACGTCGTTGATCCGATCGTTGGAAAATTTGATATCGACTCGTCAGCCGGTTTCAATCTGTATGTCAACCCGACCGGGCGGTTCGTCGAGGGCGGCCCCAAGGCCGACTGCGGACTGACGGGCCGGAAGATCATCGTTGATACCTACGGAGGCATGGGCCGGCACGGTGGCGGCGCGTTTTCCGGGAAGGATCCGAGCAAGGTGGACAGGAGCGCGTGTTACGCGGCCCGTCACATCGCCAAAAACGTGGTGGCCGCCGATCTCGCCGACCAGTGCGAAATTCAACTCGCCTACGCGATCGGCAGGAAAGAACCCGTGTCCGTAATGGTGGATACATTCAGCACCGGTAAACTGGAGAACGGCAAGATTACGAAAATCGTTCGTGATATGTTTGATCTTACTCCCAACGGGATTATCGACCGTCTTCAATTGAGACGGGGGATATACAGGAAAACGGCGGCCTACGGGCACTTCGGCCGAGAAGAGGATACGTTCTCGTGGGAAAAAACTGATTATGTGGAGAAGTTGAAGAGTAAGGCTGGTTAACGAACCCCCTGCTTCGCCGAGGAAGTGAACAAATGAAACACGATGTCAAGGACATCGGCCGTGCGCCCGAAGGTAAGGACAGGATCCTTTGGGCCGATGACCGCATGCCGGTACTTCGTTCGATACGCGATCGTTTTCAGAAAGAAAAACCGTTTACGGGTATTCGAATCGGCGCTTGTCTCCACGTGACCACCGAAACGGCGAACCTGATGCGCACCCTTCACGCGGGAGGCGCCGAAGTGGCGCTGTGTGGGTCGAATCCACTGAGCACCCGTGACGATGTGGCGGCCAGTCTGGTCGCTGATTTTGGAATCAGCACGTTTGCGATTCATGGCGAGGATACGGACAAATATTACGCGCACGTTAATTCTGTACTGGATATCAAACCGCAGATCACCATGGATGACGGCGCTGACCTGGTGTCGACGCTGCACAGCAGCAGGGACGATGTCCTCGATGGCGTCTTCGGCGGTACGGAAGAAACCACCACGGGGATGATCCGCCTTCGTTCCATGCAGAAAGAAGGTGTTCTGAAGTACCCGATCATTGCCGTGAATGACGCGATAACGAAACACCTTTTCGATAATCGGTACGGCACCGGCCAGAGTACGATCGACGGAATCCTGCGCGCGACCAACATCATGCTCGCCGGCACAAACTTTGTGATAGCGGGTTACGGGCGGAGTGGGCGTGGGATCGCGATCCGGGCGCAGGGGATGGGCGCCAACGTTATCATCGTCGAAGTCGACCCGATCAAGGCGATTGAGGCCGTTATGGACGGTTTCACGGTGAAAACGGCCAGAAAGGCCTCCGAGGTCGGCGATGTGTTTGTCACAGTGACGGGCAACATCGCCGTGTTCCGGCAGGAGCATTTCGAAGTTATGAAAGACGGCGCGATCTTGTGCAATTCGGGGCATTTTAACGTCGAGCTGGATCTCGATGCTCTCGAAGAAATCGCCACAAGAAAGAAACGGATTCGCAAGGATCTCGATCAGTACACGTTGCCCAGTGGCAGACGAATAAATCTGCTCGGTGAAGGCCGATTGATCAACCTGGCCGCCGCGGAAGGCCACCCGGCGTCGGTGATGGACATGAGTTTTGCCAACCAGGCGCTGTCGTGCGAGTACCTGGTGTCGCATCACGGATCCCTCAAACGCGAGGTTTTTGCTGTTCCGGAACGCATCGACCGTGAGATCGCGGCGCTCAAGCTGCACACAATGGGATACGAGATAGACAAGCTCTCCGACCAGCAGGTACGTTATCTGGCCAGCTGGCGAGAGGGCACATAACCGAACCGGTGAAAAGACTCAAAAAAAAGCCCGCATAACGCGGGCTTTTTTTTAGAAAAATTATTCGACTTCGACGAGATTAAATGGCGCCGACCGTTCGGTAACAAACATCGTGCGCGTGTCGGTGACCTTGACGTGGAATTCGAATTCACCCGGCCACAGGTTGTCGGTGTCGATTGTGATGTTGAGCGAGACGTCCGCGCCGAATGCCGAGCCGGCGATTTTTGATGCGGCGTATGCGCCGGAATTCATACGATCAAACCAGAACATCCGCTTGCGAAGATCGCGCGTCACAATCCAGTATTCGATTTCGTAGGACGACACCCCGTTTTCATCGACGGAGAGGTTGTACAACTCAAAATAGATCGGCACGGGTGATTCCAGCAGATAGTCACGTTGTGGATGCGGAATGACTTCGAGCGACCCCCTGTTGAAGGAGGACTGTTTTGCCGTCGGTGAAATCCGGCTGCAGAACAGGATATCGCTGATGGCGATGTTGTACTCAAAATTGCTGGTTGAAACGTTGGCCCGGTACGATGAACGCCTTCCGGTGATATCCTCTTCGATCGTCACGGCCATCCGGTAGTACTCGGGTGGAAGCGAGAACACCAGTTGCGCGGGAAGCCACCTTCGGGCGGATTCGATATCCTGAGCAGGAGGCAGTTCGATCCGGGTCCGTTTTCGAACAATTTCCCGGTAATCCGAGTCAAAAAAAATCGCCGTGGCGGTGAATTTCCTCTCGCCACTCGCCAGCGACATCGGTTCGGGATCGGCGGGGAACTCGAAAAACACATCCACCCGGTTTTTCGACTCGCCGCCCTTGAACTGACCGACACCAAAGAAAAACGGTAGTTCTTTGCCGCTGTAATTAAACGGATAAACAGCGTTGAAGTCCTCCAGTACGCCCTGAAAGTTGTAAACACGGTCCTGGGCTTTTTTCGACAGGTGGGCGTAGTACCAGTTTGTCGGGGGAGTGGGCCAGTTTGTGCGGGGCGGGTCGAAATCGGCGTCGATCGGTTTTCCACCGACGCCCTGCGGAACCCCGTAGCGCCGGTCAAATCCACCAAATATCCGGCGTCTGTCGGGGTTTCCCAGCGAATTCATGGCGAAGGTATAGCGCCCCGACAAAGCGTAGTCTTCAAACAAAACCGTCAT
>CAYUDF010000114.1:0-7567 GCA_964443465.1 uncultured bacterium | reverse complement strand
AAAATCGAAGAGGCCCGCATGAAACTGGAAGACCTGCTGCAGGCCGACGCGTCGGTGGGTCCCGTGCTGGAACTGTCAATCCGCTGCGCCGCGGCGACCGGAGAGTTGAACACGGCCAGGGAGCAGGGTAAGCAACTGGCGCGAATGTACTCCGAGGAACCGTACCCATACGTGCTGCTGGCACAAATCGAGTTGCTCGCCGGAAACCATCAGGCGGCGGAAGAGTTTTGCAATAACGCGCTCATTCTGGATTCGAAGTACATACCGGCCGTGATTGCGCGGTCCAACCTGTATGCCGCCGCCGGGCAGTTTGATGTGGCGCGCGTAAGTTTTGAGAAGCTGTTGCTGTTTGACGAGCCGGTTCTGCGCGCCCACGGGTTTGAAGGTATCGGGTTTGTGGACATGCTTTCGGGCGACTTCGACAACGGTGTCCAGGCAATGGATGAGGCTATTCGTCTGGCGATTCTGGTGGGAGCGATCCGGCGGGGTTTGACCCTCGCGACAAACCTGGTGGGATACCTTTGTGAACTGGGGCAGGCGGACGCGGCGTCGGCGGTTGTTGACCGGTGGGTGACGGGTTTTGGCGACGTGCCGGTGAGCCTGGCGAGATTTCGTATCGATATCCTCGAGGGAAATGCCGCAACAGCCAGAAACACGCTGATGCAGATGCAGTCCACCAGGGAGTGGGCGGTGTGGATGGGTATGATGTCGATGGGGTTTACCGAGCTCAACGCCCTTACGCATATCGGACTGGAGCAATACGACGCAGCGCTCGAGATTCTTTCCCGGGGTGGTAGTGTCGATGCATCCGGTCCCGGCACGAGGGCTTTTCTGGGCGGTTACGCGCGGTTTCAGAACGGTGACGCAGAAGCGGCGGCCGAGGCCTTCGGGAAAACCCGCGCTACTTTCTACGGAGTGGAATTTCCGTTCCGCGGAAACCCGATTCTGTACGTCCAGTCGTTGTTTTATATGGCTGAGGCGGAGCTTGCCCGGGGCAACGAAGCGGATGCGCCCGGTTTCTACGAACTGTACCTGGAATATTGGGGAGAAGCAGATTGGGATCTGGCTGCCACTACCCGCGCACGGGAAAAACTGTCCAGCCTCACCGCCTCGCCCTGACAAACATAACCATTTTTCGATTACGGTTCGAGAGTGAAGCGAATCGTGTACTCACCCAGTTTGTCGATGATCTGACCGCCGGCATTGTTTCGGAGCATCGTTAGTTCTTCCCGGATGCGCAGTTCACCCCAGGGCGGCAGCGCGCCCTTCCGATCCGACGACAGCGTGCCGCCGACCCGAAACCGGTGGCTCACGATGGTCACTTCTTCACCGTTTTTCATCGTAAAAGCCATATCCCGCACCGTTGTATCCGCCGTTACCGAAATTCTGTCCAGGCCGTCACCGGAGTCGACGACCCTGTAGAGCATTTCGACAGAAGGGTGAAATCCGAGACCCGAAAATGCCGGAACCAATCGGCTGTCCCGCCAGCGGGTTGTTTTTTGTTCCATGGCGGAAGTCGCGGGTCTGCAGAAAAACGCGGCCAGTGTGACCGGCGAGTTGATGTGGCCGTATTCGCCACTTCTGCAGGTCTTTTTCATGTGTTCCGTCGAATCGGGGGCTCCGTCGTCTCCAGCGAATATCCGTACAGCAGGACCGTCAAACAGGCACTTCAGCATCAGATCCAGATCGTCCGATTCACGGCGGCTGATTACTTTCTGACCCGTTTCGGAGCGGTAATACACCGTATCCGCCGACATGAACGTGGAATACTCATACGGTTTTTGGCTGTCCAGTACCAGCGAATCCGCATAAAAAATGTAAACGGTGCCAGTCCGTGTATCCAGCCGGACGCGTCCAAACATTTTCAGCGCCCGAGCCTGTTCAACGGAGGGAATTTCTCCGGTCGCGGGGGATCGTCTTGAATCGACCCGGTTTTCTTTGATCGACAACAGGAACACCCGCTCGGTCGATGCCGGGTCGGGCGCGGTTCCGGAGGGGGGATTGTTGCCCGTTCGGGGTGCGCGCGATGTGCCGCAGGCCGCCAAACCGAGGATCAGCAGGAAAAGAACGAGACGGAATCTCATGCCTTCGTGGGAGGTTTATCCGGTAAAACCGGTTTTCCCACAAACCGGATGACAAGGAACACGCCAACAAGTGAGACGGGCAGAATCACGGAAACCGGTACTCCCAGCGATTGCGGGAGGTAACCGAGCAGTATGCAGGTGATGGAGATTGTCAGCGCGTATGGCAGCTGTGTTCTCACGTGGTCGATATGATCACAGGTGCTGGCCATCGAAGACATGATTGTGGTGTCGGATATCGGCGAACAGTGGTCACCGAACACGGCACCGGACAGGATGGCCGCGATACTCGAAAACAGTATTGTATCCTGGGTCATCGGCGGCAGGCCGTGCAACTGTGCAATCTGGATAACGAGGGGCACGGACAACGGAGTCAGAATGGTCATTGTTCCCCACGATGTGCCCGTCGAGAAGCTCACCGCGGCTGCGACCAGAAAAATCAGGCCGGGAAGCAATTCCGGCGCTATCACACCGGACAACCGGCCAACCAGGTAGTCGGCGGTGTGAAGGTCGTTACACACGGTTCCGATCGCCCAGGCCAGAACCAGTATCACAATCGCCGGCGTCATCGATTTGATACCCACCACCCACGCGTTGATCGTGGCTGTGAGTGACAGGATCCTCTGTGCTCTCACCAGCACCAGGGCGGCGATACATCCTGCAAACGAACTCCAAAGCAGCGCGACAAACGAATTGCCCGATCGTAACGCATCGAAAAGGCTTCCGCCCCCGCCGGACTGTTCCAGCGATTCCATGCCGGTGATGATCAGCCCGAGAACCGTTCCGACAATAACAACAGAAATCGGAATAACGGCGTTGTACCAGCGTTCGGGGATGTCGTCGGCCGTGACGATATCTGTATCGATGTTGGATATCGGAACCGCGCCGGGATTGAGCAACAGTCCCTCGTTTCGTGCCCGTCGTTCGGCCTTCAGCATCGGACCGTAGTCGCGGCCCGTTTTGGCGATCAGGAATCCGAGAAACAGTGTCAGTATGGGGTAGTAGCTGTATGGAATCGAGGACAGGAAAGCTGTAAACGGGTTGCGGTCGAGCATCCCGACGGATTCGAATGCGTCCTTTATCAGACTGATTTCGAATCCAATCCAGCTGGTTACCACGGCAATGCACGCGACCGGCGCCGCGGTGGAATCAACCAGGAACGACAGTTTTTCCCTCGATATCTTCAGTTTGTCGGTGATCGGGCGCATCGTGTTCCCGACGATCAGCGTGTTGGTGTAATCGTCGAAAAAGATAAAAATCCCCATCAACCAGGTAGCAATCTGACCCCTGGCCGGAGTTGTAGCGTGTTTTGCCAGCGCCTTGACGATACCCCCGGCGCCGCCCGAGCGGGAGACAATACCCACCAGACCGCCCAGTAACAGCGTAAAAACAGCGATCGAAACGTGGTCCCAACCGTCGTCCCCGGCGAGTGTGTCGATGACATAATGATCGATAACGTAAAAAAAGCTCCGAATGATCGAGTAGTCCAGGATGATGAAGGCACCCAGCCAGACGCCGGCGAACAACGCCAGGTATACCTGACGAAACACGAGAGCGATCAGTATGGCAAACAACGGGGGCAGAATCGTGATGAGTCCGTTGAGAGAGCGTACGGATGTTTCCCACGTATGACCCGCGGTATTCACGACGATCTCGTACGATCCCGTACCGGGCACTCTGATATTCTTCACGGAAGCCGGTATGATGCCGTTGTATGTGAACACCACCTCGTCGTCTTCATCCAGGATCATCAGGGCGAAGGGTACGGACTCCTGTTTGGGATCGTTGATATGAACCGTAAAGGGGACCTTTTCAACGACAATCGACTGCACGGACAGAGGGGATTCGGATTCAGCTCTTGCATCAAAGAGACCCGTGCTTGTCAGAACAACCGCCGCCAGCACAAGGATCAACAAAAACTTGAAATACTCCGGTCGGACAAAAAGCGCCGCTTTTCTGTTGAAGCGGCGATACGATGATTTGTTGTTGCGAACGAAAACGAGGGGATAATCAGATAAGTTCGGTAGTTTGTTCATAATGTAACAAGAACAACTTTCGCCGGGACGTCGTGGGAACTTTTTACGCGACCGGTCGCGGATGACCAGCTTTTTTGCAATAACGGCACCGGGTTCAAGTCGCGTTTTCCGGAAATCTTGACCCTGAATTTATCAAATATTTGCAAAGAGGGCAAGCTTTGCGGTCGCCCGATGAACATATATCCAGCGGTATATTTGATTGGAAACAAACAGCTTTCCTTATCGAAAACCCTGATGCGGAACAATGGACTTTTATACCAGATATTGCTGTATCCGTGTGGTTTACCACGACATGGCGTATAGTTCGCCTCGTTCACGGAGAAACGTATACGCGCTGTATATAATGGTGAAAAGTGAAAGGATCCTCTCAAAAGACGCCAGTGAACAGTTAAAAAAACGGTCTTTGGTGACGAAACGTTCAGTGGTTCGCGAGACCTGGTTCTTCCGAAAACAGGGAATGGTATGTTTATTGCACAGTGCGAGCCGTAACGTTTTTTGAGTGATGAAATACAAATTCATAACAAAGTGTCACTCAAGACCGCTCGAAGAAAATCAGAAATGAACCGCAGTCTGTTCGATAATTTGTTTCGAAACGGATCCAGGTTCCGCTTCGGTTGCTTCGGCGGAAAACCACGGACGCGGAAAAAACATTATTTTTACGACATTTTTTCTTGACAGGTTTCCGCGGTCTGTAACAATCTCCCAAAAGCTAAACAACTTAGGTCTGCAACACGTGCTAGTAGGTTGGTTGTTAACCATGAGGGAAGTGATCCGGGGTAAGAATTTCTTCTGGATACGATCTCTCAAACGGAAGGAACCACTATGGCGGTAAAGAAGAAGGCGAAAGCCAAAACCAAGCGTAAAGCAAAACGTAAGGTCAAGGTCAAAGCCAAACGTAAGGTCAAAGCCAAAGCCAAACGCAAGGTCAAGGCCAAAGCCAAACGTAAGGTCAAAGCCAAAGCCAAACGTAAGGTCAAAGCCAAGAGGAAAACGAAAGCCAAGGCTAAGCGCAAAACCAAAGCCAAACGTAAGGTGAAAGCAAAAGCCAAACGTAAGGTCAAAGCGAAGCGCAAAACCAAAGCAAAAGCCAAGCGTAAAACCAAAGCAAAAGCCAAAAAGAAATAAGCTTTGATATATACGCTGGCCTGGCCAGGCTTGCGGTTTCTAGCGAGGGAGAGGATGTCTAATCCTCTCCCTCTTTTTTTGTGGTGCCGGGACCGATAAACTGCTAGTAATATAGGGGTTACTGAGTTCGTTCATCCCCGAAAATACGCAGGCGAGGAGGCAAGCCGTGCAATATACGCCAACCCAGATGTTTCTGACCCGGGGGGTCGGCCGGCATCGCGAACAATTGGCCAGTTTTGAGCTGGGGCTTCGGGACGCCGGAATCGCCGAGTACAACATCGTGAAGGTGTCCAGCATATTTCCCCCGGGGTGTAAACTGGTGTCGAAACAGAGGGGGCTGGCGAAGTTGTCGCCAGGTGAGATCGTTTACGCGGTACTGAGCCGGTGCGAGACCAATGAGGCCCACCGTCTGATCGGTAGCTCGATCGGGGTCGCGATACCCAGCGACAAGACCCGGTATGGCTACCTCTCGGAACACCACAGTTACGGACAGAACGAACGAAAAACGGGGGACTACGCGGAGGATCTGGCGGCACAGATGCTGGGGTCTGTTCTGGGGCTGGATATCGACCTGGACAAGGCGTGGGACCAGCGCAAGGAGTTGTGGAAGATCGCCGGGCACATCGTACGGACCACCGAAATCACTCAAACAGCCATGGGCAAGGATGGCATATGGACGACCGTCGTATCGGCGGCCGTTTTCTGCGGCTGAGGCGGACTATATAATGGAAGATAAAAACAGACAATTCCTGGAAGACAAGTTCGAACCGGGTCTCCCCGCCCAGGAAAATCCAGCTTATTATCTGGGCCTTGTTCCCTACGAGGAAACCACCACATACAAAAAGGGAACCCGCTACGCACCGGACGCGCTGGTGGACGCGTCGGGGCATATCGAATTGTGGGACGAGGTATACAGCGTCGACGCTTCGGACTACGGTATCAAAACGCTCCGGCCGGAAATCACCGACCTGGAATCGATCGAATCATTCGCGAGGGAGCTGCGGCAGCGGCATCCCGAAAAACTGCTCGGGTTCATCGGCGGGGAACATTCGGTCACGCCGGCGCTGGTAAAAGGGTGTTGCTCGGGAGAGTTCGGCGTGGTCTGGATCGACGCCCACGCGGACCTGCGCCAATCGTATATCGGCCGGCCGGACAACCACGCTTGCGCGGGTTTTAATACGGCCCCGATGGCGCCTATCGTACAGATCGGTGTCCGTACGCTGGCGCGCGAGGAGGTCGAATACCTGAAAAACAGCGACCGGGTGCGCGCCTTCAGAAAATGGAGCGAGGAGGCCCGCCAGGCGATCCTGTCTCTGCCACGGGACATCTACCTGACGGTCGACGCGGACGGATTTGCGCCGGAAGTGATCCGCGCGGTCGGCACGCCGGAGCCGGGCGGGTTGAACTGGGATGAAGTGGTGGAGATTGTGGACCTGCTGTTTCGGGAGAAAAACGTCACCGCGTTTGACACCGTGGAGCTGTGCCCGAACGAACACGACATTGCGTCGTCATTTATATTGGCAAAGCTGATCTACAAGATCTTCACCTGCCACGCTCACTACAAGCTCCAGGAAGGGAGAAACTGATGCCGTCCAGAGAGGACTATCTACGCCACCGGACCGAGCCGCTCGAGATCGAAGCTGGTATGACTACCGACCAGCTGCTTCGGGGGATGGAGAAGATTTCGTTCCAGGGCCGGCAACTGGCGCGGGCGGCCAGGGTGTGGGAGACGGCGCTCAAGTCAGACGGTTATGTAATGATGGGTCTGGCGGGGGCCATGTCGGCGGCCGGCATGCGGAGCATTGTTTCTACCCTTATTGAAAAAAAATACATCAACTGTCTGGTCGCGACCGGGGCAAATTTGTTCCACGACGTCTACGAAAGCCTCGGGCATTTTCACTACCTGGGTTCCCCGGACGTAAACGATGAGGAGCTGTTTGAGCACAACGTCGACAGGATCTACGATACGTATGCCGACGAACGTGAATTTGAAAAGCTGGACCAGTGGATCGGGGAGTGGGCGACCACCCATCTGGAGGACCGACCGTACACAACCAGGGAGTTCATCTACGAGCTCGGGTTGGAGATCGACCGCAGGAGTGGGGGCAACACTCCGGGCATCGTGACAACCGCCGCCCGGCACAATTTCCCTATTTACTGCCCGGCCATCGGTGATTCGTCGATTGGTCTGGGCCTGGCGACGCAGAAGAAAAACTTTCTGTTCGACATCATTGAAGACGTCCGGGAGACCGGGGAGATGGTGTTGGACAAGGATACAATGGTGCTGTATTGCGGTGGTGGAACGCCGAAGAATTTTATACAGCA